>CANGMO010000060.1 GCA_947454295.1 Verrucomicrobiota bacterium
ATGGGCAGCACCACCTGGGCGACAATCTTCAGATCGCTTTCCACGAACATGTCGAGCGTGTGGGTGACGACGCCCTCGGTGGAGTTCTCCACGGGCACCACGCCGTAGTCGGCGCGCTGCTTCGAGACCTCGTTGAAAACATCGGCGATGGTCTTCTGCGGCGCGTACTGGAGGCTCGCCCCAAAGCGGCGCATGGCGGCTTCGTGGGTGTAGGTCGCCTCCGGTCCGAGGTAGGCGATGGTCAGCGTCTTCTCCAGCGAGAGCGCGCTCGACATCACTTCACGGTAGATGGCGCGCAGCCCCTCGTTGGTGATGGGTCCGCGGTTGAGCTTGGTGACCTTCTGAAATACGGCGCGCTCGCGCTGCGGCGCGTAGATTTCCTGGCCGGCGCGCATCTTGATCGCGCCGATTTCCAGCACGTGCCGGGTTCGGTCGTTCAGCAGCTTTACGATCTGCGCATCGAGCTCGTCGATCGCCTGGCGATGTTCCTGCAGGGACATGACCCGGGAACCATGGCGCGGGAAGGGGAATCCGCGAAGCCGAAAGCGCGGCACTTTGCCGGTCGCACCGGGACGGCTACCATGGGGCCGATGCAACCGTTGACCCTGCACGCCGAACACGCCGCCCTCGGAGCCCGATTCGAGGCGCTTTCCGACGCGGAAGTGGTGGCCGACTATGGCGATCCGCTGGTGGAGCACGCAGCCCTGTGCTCGACCGCTGGCGTGCTGGATCTCAGCGCCCGAGGCCGGTTTTGCCTCACCGGAGCGGACCGGGTCCGGCTGCTCAACGGCCAGGTGACCCAGGACGTCAAGGCCCTCGCCCCGTTCACCGGCTGCCGCGCCGCTTTCTGCAATGCCAAGGGACGCCTGGTAGCCGAGGCGCACATCTACGCGCTGCAGGACGAGTTGCTGCTCGATGTCGAGCCCGGCGCCACGGCCGCCCTGCTGGCGCGGCTGGAACACCACATCGTGGCCGACGACGTGCAGGTCGTGGATGTCACCCCCTTCTACAATCTGCTGAGCATCCAGGGCCCCGCCGCCGAGGCGGTGGTCCGATCAGCCGGCTGGCCCTCCGCCCTGCCAGATGCCCCGTTGAGGGTGGTCCAGGCCGCCGTTCCCGAGTGGGGGGATGTGTACCTGATCCGCCGTTCGCGCATCGGCGGGGCGGGCTTCGATCTCTTCGTGCCGAATGAATCCACAGCCACCGCCTACGCCGCATTGTACGCCGCCGCCCGGGTGACCGGTGGACGGGCTGTAGGGTTCACGGCCCTCGATTGGGCGCGCACCGAAGCGGGAATCCCGCGGTTCGGGGTCGACATGGACGAAACCAATCTCCCTCCCGAAGCCGGAATGGAGCGCGATGCCATCAGCTATTCCAAAGGCTGCTACACCGGTCAGGAGACCATCGCGCGTCTGCGCACGTACGGCCAGGTGACCAAGGCCCTGCGCGGGCTCAGCCTGCCGGACTCGCTCGCGGATCTGCCCCTGCGGGGCGATGCGCTCGTCCGGGAGGGGCGCGAGGTCGGCAAGATCACCAGCGCCATTCGATCCCCGCGACTCGAGCGCAACATCGCCCTTGGCTACGTGCGCAAGGAGTGCAATGCCCCGGGAACCGAACTGCTGGTGCGACGGGCCTCCGGGGAGACGTTTCCGGCTACGGTGGTGGAAATTCCCTTCCGTTAATCCGCGCCTCGCCGCGACGGTTCCTTCGGAGTAGGATGACGCCTGCATGCGGCCCTTCATCCGATCGCTCTCCTTCTTCCGCGCCGACCTCGGTCGCGGACTGGCGACCCTCGGATTGCTGGGACTCGGACTGGGACTTGGATTGCTCAAACCGTGGCCGCTGGCCTGGTTGATCGACTCCTACCTCGGCCACCAGACGCTGCCTCCGCCACTCGACCGCTGGCTTGGTGACACCGGCTCTCCGCGAGAGCTGACCTGTCTCGTCGGATTGCTCGTCGGCGTGCACTGGACCCATGCCCTGGTCACCGCACTGCAAAGCGGGTCGATCATTCTCATCGGCCTGCGCGGCTTGGCGCGGGTACGACATGCGATCTACTCGGCGCTGCTTCGTCTGTCCTTGAAGGCGCAGCAGGGACGCGACACCGGCGATCTCATCTATCGCGCCACCTGGGACGCGTGCGCCTTTCAAACCCTGCTTCAGCATGGCGTCTTCACGACGCTCGCCGCCGGCGCGGGAGTGGCCGCAATGACCCTGGTGATGGCCCGTCTGAACGGACGTCTGACGCTCGCCGCGTTGTTCACCGTGCCAGTATTGGTGTGGGGCATTCGCGTGTTCTCCGCGCGCATGGGACGCCTGGGGGGCGAGGCGCAGGCGGCCGACGCAGGCATCGCGACGTCCGTACAGCAACTGCTCGCGGCGCTGCCGCTGGTTCAGAGCTTTACCCGCGAATCGAAGGAGGCGGAGCGGTTTCAATCCCGGACCGATACCGCATTGGTCGCGCGCTGGCGACAGCACCGGACCGAAGTGGCGTATCTCGCGATGGTGGCGTGCATCCTGGCGTCGGGCACGGCGGCCATCACATGGGTGGGCGCCCACGAGGTCTCCGCCGGACGCCTGCCGGTCGGTCACCTGCTGGTGTTCCTCGCGTATCTGGGACAGCTCTACGAACCGCTGAACCAGCTGTCCAACGTAGGCGCCACCCTCTCGGTGGCGGGAGCGGGAACCCGGCGCGTGCTCGAGCTCCTCGACGCCGGCCAGCCCGGTGTGTCGGAAGGGCAAACCACAGCGCCCCAGGACGGACGCCACTGCTCGCTCGAGTTCGAGCAGGTTGTGGCCGGCTACGCACCGGGAAGGCCCGTGTTGAAACAACTGCGTCTGTCGGTGCGCGGCGGCGAAACCATGGCCATCATCGGCCCAAGCGGCGCCGGCAAATCCACGCTGCTGGCCCTGCTGCTGCGATTCATCGAACCGGATGCGGGACGGATCACCCTCGATGGCCACGATCTGCGCGAGTTTACCCTGCAATCTCTACGGCAGCGCGTGGCATGGGTCCCGCAGGAACCGATCCTGCTTCCGGGCACGCTGGCGGAGAACATCGCCTTCGGAACCGACACGCCGTCGCGCGCCGACATCGAAGCGGCCGCGCGGGCGGCCAACGCGCACGAGTTCATCGAGCGGCTGCCTCAAGGATACGATACCGTGGTGGGCGACGGCGCCGCCCGACTCAGCGCCGGGGAAAAGCAGCGCCTCAGTCTGGCGCGGGCCTTCATCAAGCAGGCGCCGATTCTCCTGCTCGACGAACCCACCAGCGCCCTGGACGGCGAGAGCGAACGATTGATCCTTCAAAGCCTGCGAAGCTGGGGACGCGACCGCACGGTCCTGATGGTGGCCCACCGGCTACGGACACTCGACATCGCCGACCGCATCGTGGTGCTGCGCGACGGCGAGGTGCTGGAGCAGGGCACCCCGGCGGAATTGGTGGCGAAGGGCGGATATTTTGCGACCTTGTCGGGTAACAACTGATGCCCTTCCCGCCCCCATCGCGCCGGTCGTTTCGACCCTCCGGAACAGGATGGCTCCTTGCCCTCGTGATGGCTGCAACCACGTCCGGAACGGCACTCGGCGCCGGCTCCCGGATCCGAACCGTGGAGGAGTTGACGCAGGACGCCGAGCTGATCGCGCTCGGCAGGGTGAGCAGCATCGAAAGCGTTCGCGATCGCACCGGGCATCCGTTCACTCGCATCGAGTTCAAAACCGCAGAAGTTTGGAAGGGCACCAGCGCCTCGATCCTCCATCTGGTTTCCGCGAGCACGGTGCTGGGTGAGCGTTGGGTCCAGGTGGTGGGTGAGGAGCCCTTCCGCCTCGGAGAAGAGCTGGTGGTGTTCACCCGCAGAAATCCGGACGGCGAGGCCGTGGTGATCGATCCCGCCCAGGGTCGGTTCCGGGTCCACCGCGATACCGCATCGGAGCTTCGCCATGTGGAAAACGGCCTGCTTGGGGAAACGCCCACCGCAGTGGCGTCTCCAGTTCGCACGCCACTGCAACGCCGCCTCACCCTGTCGGAGCTCCGCGATCGAGTCCGCCAAGCCGCCATCGCCACCTCTTCCTCCACCCCATGAGTTCAAGGATTTGGAACCCTGCGTCGTACGCGAATGCCCTCAAGCTGGCGGGCTTGGTTGCCGGAATCACCGCCGTATCCGCAACGCACGCCGCCGTATTCCGGTTTGCCGACAACGGCTTCCCGCTGCGCTGGAATATCAACCAGTACGATTCGGATCTGCTGCCCGATCAAAATCCCGTCACGCTGGCGATCCGCTTTCACCTCATGGCGGAGGGATGGTCCTCCACCAATCGGACACGTGAGCTCGACGCCATCCGTTCCGCCTTCGCGCAGTGGCAGGCGATTCCCGGATTGAGACTCCGCTTCGAGGAAGCCGCCACGGTGAGCAACGTCACCGACGTCGATGCCAGCGACTTCAAGAACACCGTCGTCTGGCTGCACGGAAACCGGTTCATCAACCAGAACCATTCCTTCTTCTCGGCGTTCGCCACCGGCATCACGGTGCTGACCGGATCGATCACCGACGAGATCATCGCCGAAGCCGACATCGCGCTGAACAGCGACCTGTCGTGGGTCACCGACTACGGCTACGCGTCCTTCGAAGCCCAGTTTGTCGAAGCCGTGGCGCTGCACGAGATCGGCCATTTCATCGGCCTGAACCACTCGCCGGCGGGTGGCGCGACGCTGTTCTCCTCAACCGTCGGCGGGATCAACAGCACCGCAGGACTTTCCGCCGACGATATCACCGCGGCGCTCGCCTTGTACGGCGACACGGCAACCCTAAAATCCCGCAGCACGCTCAAGGGAACCGTGACCGCGGGGTCGACGCCCGTCCTTGGGGCCGTGGTCTCCGTGGAGGGCGCCTCGGGCACGTTGCTGGCGTCCACTGTCACGCGCAGCGACGGGTCGTACCAACTGCCCGCCCTGCCGGCCGGTGCGGCACAGGTCCGGGTGACGCCGCTGGATGGCGCGTCCTCAAACGGCCTGGTGAGCGGCCCCGAAATCGACACCTCGGACCGCAACGAATACACCGCCGCCGCCACCGGGTTCCTGCCGGTGCCAGCCCAGCCCGTCACCCTTCCCGCTGGAGCGACCCTGTCGCGCAATCTCACTGTCACCAACGGTACCGCACCGTTTCGAATCGCCAGGACCCGCCGGTTTCTCACGCCCGACGACCGAACCGCCGGGGCCGTTTGCATCCAGCTCACCGCAGGCCTGACCAATGCCTGGGTGGGTGTCTATGTCCCCAGTCTGCCGGCAACCAATGCAGATCTGCGCCTGACCGGCGACGGCCTGACCATTGGTCCCACGGTGGTGGTCCCGAAAGCCCTGGCGGGAATGACGCTGATTCAAGCGCCCGTCTCGGTCTCACCCACCGCATCCCCCGGACTTCGGTCGCTGTCCGTCACTTCGGGCGGATACACCGCCTGGGCGATTGGCTTTGCGGAGGTGCAGCCGTCGGCACCGGATTTCAACTTCGACGGCCTCGACGACCGGTTCCAGCGCCGCTACTGGAGCCCCTTCACCCGCGCTGAGGCGGCCCCCAATGCCGATCCCGATGGCGATGGCTTCGTCAATCGGCGCGAGTACGTCATGGGATCCGATCCCACCAACGCCGCCTCGGTGAACTACCGCATCACGCAGGTCAAACTCGACGCCTCCGGCACAACCGTGACTTGGGAATCCGCCCCAGGACGCCGATACCAGGTATATCGGCGAAGCGCCTTGGGTGGAGCAATTACCTGGATTTCGGTAGGTTCTCCCGTGGTTGCCAGTGGAGAAGCCGCCCAGATCCTCGATCCGCAGCCAACACAAACCATTCAATTCTATCAGGTTCGGGATGCCCAATAAGTCAGGGGTGGAACGGTTTCCATCTCAGCCGCCAATCTTCTTAGGGGGACATTGCTCCTAGGAAGATTCTCGTTCATGATCCCGACCATTGCTGTGGCGAAGCGCCCCCTCATGACCTTCCCTAGTAGGCTGCGCCTCGATCACGCCCGATCGTGGCGAACGCGTTGGCCATGGTGGCGTGGGGGCTCCGGCATCGGACTGATTGCCGCGACCTTGGGATCCACCGTCTCCTGCTCGGGGCAGGGCTTTTTCAATCCGTTTTCCGATCCGGGAGCCACCATGGCCTTCCCGGCGATTCCAGCTGGCGGGTTCAACGAGCTCCCGGGAACCAACGGCGAAGCGGGAGATAATTTCCTGATCCAGAATGGGTTGCCGTACAATCCTGTGGTCGGTCGCGGCGGACATCCCCACTACCGGCTCAAGATCGGAAAGGCCACGGGATCCATCAGCACTGGCGTCGCGCTGACCTACGTCGACAACGCCAATCTGGTCAGCTCGCAGTTTAGCGGTGTCCCTCAAAGTGATTTGGCGCTCACCACGTCGGTTGGCATCGGCTTCAACCTGCCGGTCAACCGCGACAACACGCTCCAACTCAACCTAGGCATCGGGTATAGCCACCATTTCAACCAGAACCAGCCGGACCAGATCTCCCTCTCCCCAACCTCACAGTGGGATTACCGGATGAATCTGGGATCCGTCCGCCTTACCATTTTTGACCGAATCTCCACTCCGGGAACGCTGTCACCAGGAAGCCAGATCACCGGAACGGGGTCCTTCGCCTCGATCGACTTCAATCGGTTGGACAACGACATCGGCATGTCCGCCTCCTGGCAGCAGGGGAAGTCGACGACCTACAGCGCGGGCTACGACCTGACCACCGACATCGGCTTGGGGGACAAGTTCTCCCAGCAGGACCACATGACCCATTCGCTCAGCCTGGCCATGTTCGAGCGGCTGGGTCGGCAATGGACCGTCGGCGTCTCCGGGTCAGCCTACATGAATCAGTTCTTTGAGCGTTTTCAGAACGATTCCAAGGGATTTGGGGTAGGGCCAACGTTAACGTGGCAACCAACCCGCCGTATCAACGTCAGCGCATCCACTCGCTACTCCTTGGCGGTGTCTCAACCGACTGGTGTGGTGGCCGACACGCAAGGGTTCGCTGGATTGACCTATGACGTTAACGTAGAGCAATATTTGACCACAAGGCTCGCCCACGGACTGGGTGGGGGCAGTCATGTGGATTTGGGCATTGGCAGCAACTTTGCGAAAACGCTGAACGCCAATTACCACCTCTCCTGGCGGTTGTCCTCCCGGGTTGGCCTCAATTTCAACTCCACCTACGTGCAAGTGGGTCAAAGCGGTATTGGCTACGACTTCTTCCCGTTGCCAAACGGCGCTTTGTTCATTCCAGGTGCGATTCCGCAGTTGCTGACCTCGACCGGCGTGACTGCGTTGCCCCCGGGCACCCTGCTGACCCCAAGCGGATTGCTGGCACAACCCCGGGCGGCCGAGGATTCCCAGCAATTGGTCTTCGCCCCGAGTCTGGCGATGCAGTTGACCGACAATCTGAGCGCAGGCTTGTCATATTCGTACAGAATCCGACTGTCTAATCTCTCGGGACACGGCTATTCTCAAAACTCGGTAACGCTCTCACTTTCCTACGCATTCTGACCGATAGTTCCTTAGCCAACCCTGGCGTCCCTAAGCATGCGAACCGTCCTGAAACTCCTGCTGCTCTCCGCGGCGATCGTCGCCCGAGCCGCGGAGGCTCCCGCCCCGGCCAAGGCCTCGGCAGCCGGGGCTGCGGACACTCCGGCACCGGCAGTCAGTGCCACGACCAATGCGCCCGCCGCCATCGGGACGGGCACCAACAGTGCGACCACGGGCAAATCCAAGGAGTATCTCTCCACGACCGTCGTGGACCCGGAATCACGCGAACTCAAGCCGCGCGATGGGTTTCGCTTTTCGATCGATGAGGATCCCCCTCCCCTGGGCGGCGGCGCTGGGTTCGAACAGGGTGTGTACGTTTCCGATGGTGGGGAGGCCATGTTCCCCGTTTCACGCTCCGGCAATGCGTACATCAAGCTCAGCGTGGCCGGGAAAAAAATCGCCGACATCCGCAAGGAGCTGAAGGAAAAGCTGGATGGCGACTTTTACAAGAACTGCACGGTTCACCTGGACCTGGTGCAGGTGAACCGCGGCGCGGCGTCGGTCGACCAGACCGCGCGCGTGACCTTCTACGGTGAGATCAAGGGCGTGGTCGCCATTGGCGAAGGTGAAAACCTGACCATCTCGGAAGCCGTCCTCCGGGTGGGCGGCAGCGACTACGCAGACCTGAGGAAGATCAAGATTCATCGCCTGAAGAAGGAAACCGGTCTCGAGGAGATCATCAATGTGGATGTCGAAAAGATCCTCAAGAAGGGTGACCGCAAAGGGGATGTCCAGCTTCAGGGCGGCGACCGTGTGGAAGTGAAGGAGAAGGGACTGTTCTAAACCGCGGCCCCTCGACCAACCCACCATGAAAACTCCCTTCTCTTCCTATTCCGCGCCGCTTCCGGGCTACGGCACGTCGTTGATCGACCGGATCAACATCTACCTCCATTTCCGGCGGTACTTCAAAATCATCACCGAGCGCTGGCTGCTCCTGGCCACCTTCACCGTGGCCGGCACCGGCATCGGCGTGTGGTTGGCGGTGACCAAGCCCAGCACCTACCGCTCCACGTCCACCCTCAGCACGCCCCAGAAAATCAGCGTCGCCCGCGACACCATCCAGGAGGGACCGATGTCGGTGGATTCGATCCTGAACCTGATGGGGCAGGACGTCGTGGTAACACGCGTCCTCGGCAAGCTGCAGGAAGGCCGCGAGAACACCAACAAGCTGGTCCGACCGAATCTCAACACCGCCGGCGGTCCAGGCGGCACGTTCATCATGTCGGTCGTCAGTACCAACTGGGACTACGCGCAGCAGTTCGCCGCCGCGTGGGCGCATGAGTTCGTCGACTTCGCCAAGCAGCAGCGCAAGAACCAGATCAACAACAGCCAGGCGCAAAACACCCAGCAGATCCTGAGCTTCCAGCGAAAACTGGAGCAGGCTCAGCAGGCGCTCGACGACTTCCAGCGGAAGAACAACATCGCCAGCATCGAGGATGCGGGTCTTTCGGCGCAGCGAAACCTGGACCGCAAGACCTCCGAGTTCGAGCAGATCAATCTGGAGATCAAGCTGTACGAGAACACCACCGCCGAGGCCCTGGCCGCCGCGGGTGGCGTTGGGATCCGGTCGGAATCCACTTCCGAAAAAAGCCGCACCAGGAACAACAAGTCCGACACCCAGTCCGACTCCTCCGACCTGACCGATCGCTTTGGCGCCGGATCGCACTATTCCGATCTCCTCCGCGAGGTCCGTTCCCGCGAACGCCAGATCGCACTCTGGACCGAGAAGCTCAAGGAGAAGCACCCGTACATGATCGACCTGCGCCGCCAGACCAACGAGCTGCAGGGGCGCATCAAGGACGATCTCGAGCTGGTGGAAAAAGGCCGCGCCGCACAGATCGAATCGCTCCGTCAACGTGCCCTGGGTTACC
>CANGMO010000061.1 GCA_947454295.1 Verrucomicrobiota bacterium
GATGAACTCGCCGGAATCCAATCCGGACTGGCTTGAACCGGTCCAGCAACGCCACCTGGCGGACGCGGAACTTTCCGCGCTTCGCGCCCGGGCGTCGGGGAATCCCGGGGACGCCCGGCTTCTGGAGGAGGAACTGGCACTTAACGCCCTCCTCGCCTCCCGCCCCCTGCCGAAGCTCTCCAGCAATTTTGCCTCGCAAGTCTGGGCGGAAATCGACCGCGCCGAGGCGACCCGGCCCAGTTCAACCCCCGCCTGGTCCACACGACTGCTGCACTGGTTCGAAGCGCTGCGGTCCGGACCGGCCATGGCGTTGGGCACCGTCCTGGTGGCCGCGGCCCTCGGGTGGGGTCAGGTGGCGAAGCATCGCCAATCCGCTCTGGCCACCAACCTTTCCGAATTCTCCCGCACCGCCCCGGATGTCGAGGTCCTGCGCGACTTTGAATCCATCCGCGCCATGGCGGTGAAGCCCGAGCCGGGCGATCTGGCCTTGATCGCGGCCTTGGAAGGGTCGTCCTCCGTGCACTGAGCCCGTCGCCATGGCGACCTCCGCTTCCAGCTACATTTCCGCGACCCGGTCCCTCCCGTGGATCCGGTGCGCGACGCTGGCGGTGACGCTGGCAACCCTCGCCCTGAACCTCCGTGCGGAGGCCCCGCCCCTGCCCACCGCGGCTCGTTCGCCGGTGGATTTGTTCCGCGAACTCCTGACCGCCTCGCCGACGCGACGCGACGAGCTGCTCGCCGGCAAATCAGCGACGGCGCGGGCCCTGATCGAAGCCAAACTGAAGGAGTTCGAAGCGTTCGGCGGCGAAGTGGAGATTCGCCTGCGACTGGCCCAGCTTCAGTTCTATCTTTCACCGCTCCTGCGCGCCGCGCCTGAACAACGCGACGCGCTGCTGCAGCGTGCGCCGGCGGAAGACCGCGACATGTTGGTTGAGCGCCTTAAGGCATGGGATGTCCTGTCCGCGGACACCCGCCGCGAAATCCTCGAAAGCGAGCGTTCCCTCCAATACTTCGTGCGGCAGGAATCGGCGGACACCCGTCAATTGCAGACCGCACTGGAGCGGGCACCCGCCCCGTCGCATCCGGAAATTGAAGCCCAGTTCGCACGCTGGCGGCAGCTGTCGGCCGAGGAGCGCGGGCGCAAGACCGCGCAGTTTCAGCGGTTTTTCGGACTGAGCGAATCGGAGCGGCTCAAGACCCTCGGACGCCTGCCCGACGCGGAGCGGCAGCAGATGGAGCGCTCCCTGTCCCGCTTCGCCGCCCTGCCCCCGGAACAGCGCGAACAATGCCTGCGCGCCTTTCGCCGCCTGTCCGAGCTGTCGGACGCGGAACGCGCGGAGTTCCTGAACAACGCTGCCAAGTGGCAGGCCATGTCCGCTTCCGAACGCGCCGCGTGGCGCAAGGTGGTGCAAAAGGTTTCCGGCCCGCCCACGCCACCGCCACGGCTGCCCATCCCGGTTCCCCGCAGTGCGGGCACCGCGGTGGCCACCAACTCCGACGCCGGAGACGGTCGCTAGCCCCCCGCGGACGGCGCACCCGCGGTTTACTTGGCGTTCGCGTCGCCCGCGGCCTTGAGATTCGTCTCCAGGAACGTTTCCAGGGCGGTGTAGAATTCCACCTGGCTCTTCTTTCCCACGAATCCGTGCCCTTCGCGGGCCTTGGTTTCGTACTGATACGCCTTCCCGGCCGACTTCAACGCGGCCGCCATGCGGTCGCCGTGTTCAATCGGCACCCGGGGATCATCAATTCCGTAATACATCAGAACCGGCACGCGGATCTTGGCGGCGTGATAGACCGGGGAGCGGTCCCGCACGACCGACTCGCGGTTGGATTTCGCCCCCACGAGCCGCTCGACGGAGCGACGGATCAGGGCTTCCCCAGTGCGGTACTTGTCGAGAAGCAGTCCAAGGTCGGTGACACCCACGTAGTTCACCCCGCAGCGGTACAACTCGGGCGTGAAGCACAGACCAGCCATCGTCGCGTAGCCGCCGTAGCTCGCGCCGTAAATCGCGACCCGCTTGGGATCGGCAATTCCCTCGGCAATGCACCACGCCACGCCGTCCGACAGATCATTCTGCATGGCCCGGCCCCATTCCCCGAAGCCGGCAGATTCGAAGGCATAGCCATAGCCGGTGGACCCGCGAAAGTTCAACTGCAGCACCGCATAGCCGCGATTACACAGGAACTGCACCTCGGGATTGAACCCCCAGAAGTCTCGCGCCTGCGGGCCGCCGTGCGGATTCACGATCAGCGGCAGGTTCCGGGCCGGAACCCCGGCCGGCACCGACAAATACCCATGGATGACCAATCCATCCCGCGCCTTCAACTGGATCGGCTTCATCTCCGCCATTTCCTCGGCCTTCAGCCAGCTCGCCAGCTTCACCCACAATCCCGCCTTCAGGGTCTTCAGATCCACGATGTACAGCGCACCAGGGTCTCGATCGCCATGGCTGTGAACCACCGCGAGCCGGTCATCGGCCGTCATCGAAAGGATTTCAATCACCGGCCCGGGAAGCGCCTGGCTCAACGCGGTGTGGGTAGACGCCCACTCCGGATCGAGGAACTGAACGCGGGGAATCTCGTCGTGATACTCCACCGCGATGGGCGCCCCGGTCTTGCGGCTGACGAACAATCCCTCCGCATCCACGGTGGCCGGGGCAAACAACTCCTTCCCGAACTGCCGGGTTTCCGAATCGAAGGTCCACACCGCGTCGGTCGACCGACCTCGATTTGAAGCCACATAAAGAGTCTTCCCGTCGGGATCGAAGCGCAGCGGACGGAAGGTAGGCCCCGCCAGCGGCTCCTCGATAATCGGAGTCCAGGGCTGGGAGGCGCTGGCGCGGTGGAGCCAGGTGACACGATCCTTGTCGAAACGGGCACCGAGTCGAACCTCCCCCTTGCGATCCGCGCGCCACTCAAAGACACCGGGTACACGCCCCTGCACCTTGGTGCCCCGACCCGTCCGGACATTGACCCGGTACACCTCCGGTTCCTCATTGCGGAGCTCATCCGATCCCAGCGTGGTGGCCGCCACCAGGATGTGCTCCGGGTCTCCCTCCATGAGCGACAACAGCCGCGGCGCACGGACGCGCGACCGGCCCTCCTGGCGGGCCTGGCCTTCGATGGACGAGAAGACCGTGCTGAGATCCTTGCCATCGCGCTTCTGGCTGAAGATGCCGCCGACGTCCCGGCCGTCCTCGCTGAGCCCGAAAATCAGGCGCTCCGAATCCTTCCACTCAAACCAGCTCACCTGGCGGTCCGCGTCGTACTTGAAACGCTGCACCGCCCGCGTGGCGAGATTCATGACCACGAACTGTCGCTCCCATCCCTCGTGCACGATCACCGCCACGTGGCGCCCGTCCGGCGAGAGCCTTGGTTGGCTGAAATCGATGGGTCGCAGCAGAGTCTCGATGGGGATCCGGGCCGGAGGCGCCGCGAGCAACCGCGTGAATCCGGGGACGTGGAGCACGAGGGACAACAGAAGCGTCAGTTGAAGGGCGCGCATGATGGGTGAGGGCAAAGGGTGTTCGGACCTGACGCGCAGAAGGTGGTGCAACTCATTCTGGTTCGCAACCGGCAGGCCCACACCCGCGACTCACGAAAAACCCGCTGGCCCGCCGCGCGCCATCGGGTCAAGCTCGGCCACTCCATGAACTCCTTCCGCCTCCTCCTGCTTCCCTGGATGCTCCTGGCCACCCTCGTCGCCAGTGCCGCGGACAAATCCATCGTGCTCATCGCCGGCGTTCCCAGCCACGCCCCGGCGGAACACGAATTCCGCGCCGGCTGCCTCCTGCTCGCCGACTGCCTTCGCAAGGTCCCGGGAATCCAGGTGACCGTGGCCAGCAACGGCTGGCCAGCCGACATCTCGGTGCTGCGCTCGGCGGATGCAGTGGTGATCTATTGCGACGGCGGCGACGGCCATCCAGCAATTCGCCCCGAACGTCTGAAGCTCCTCGACGAACTCGCGGCCAAGGGCGTCGGCATTGGCGCCGCGCACTACGGCGTGGAGGTGCCGGCGGGGGATCCGGGATTCGCCATGCTGCGCTGGACCGGTGGCTATTTTGAGAAGTTCTGGAGCATCAATCCCACCTGGACCGCGGAACTCAAGAACCTGCCCGTGCATCCCGTGACCCGCGGCGTGAAGCCGTTCCAGATTCACGACGAGTGGTACTACCACATGCGCTTCACCCCCGACATGCAGGGCGTGACCCCCATCCTGAGCGCCGTGGCCCCGAAGAACACCGTCGGCCCGAACGGCCCACACAGCGGCAATCCGTTTGTGCGCGCCGAGGTTGCCCGCGGGGACGCGCAGCACCTGATGTGGGTCCTCAACCGCCCCAACGGCGGACGCGGATTCGGCTTCACCGGCGGTCACTATCACAAAAACTGGGCCGACCCCGATTTCCGCAAGATTGTGCTCAACGCCATTGTGTGGCTCGCCGGCGCCGAGGTGCCTGCCGGCGGCATTGAATCCTCCGTCACCGCCGAGCAGCTGCAGCTGAATCTGGATCCCAAGAAGTAACTCCAAGGAATCCCCGCCCCCAAGACGCCGTCCTCCCGACCTCCCATGAAACGCAACGTCCTTCTCGCCGCCGCCCTCGCTGCCGCGCTGCCTGCCTCGCTCACTGCCGTCCATGCCGACGCCACACGCGCCGGCGCAGCCGCCGCCGCGGAGCAGATGAAACAGCTCCACGTCGCCGACGGCCTCGCGGCCGGCCTGTTTGCGCTGGAGCCCATGGTGGTGAATCCGGCCGACATGGACGTCGACCACCGCGGCCGCGTCTGGGTCACCGAGGGCGCCAACTACCGCTCCACCTTCCAAAAGTGGGGCATCCAGCGGAAGGACGGCGACCGCATCATGATCCTGGAAGACACCAAGGGGACCGGGGTCGCCGACAAGGCCACCGTCTTCTACCAGGACCTCTCGATCAACACCGCCCTCGGCATCTGCGTGCTCGGCAATCGGGTGATCGTCTCCAGCGCCCCCTACGTCTTCATCCTCTCCGACACCGACGGCGACGGCATCGCGGACAAACGGGAACTCCTGTTCACCACCGACCCCGGCCAGGCGGATCATGATCACGCCGTCCACGCCTTCGTCTTCGGACCGGATGGGAAACTTTACTTCAATTTTGGTAATGCCGGGCGCGTGCTGCGCCGGCCCAAGGGCGGAACCCACGAGGTGCCGCTGCACGGAAAGCTGTCGGCCGACGAAATCACCGGCGGTGAGATCGTTCGAGATGTGAATGGCGTCGAGGTGGTGGATCGCGGCCGTCCTTTTCGCCAGGGCATGGCGTTCCGCTGCAATCTCGATGGCAGCGACGTCGAGGTGCTGGGCCACAATTTCCGGAACAACTACGAGGTGGCGGTGGATTCGTTCGGGACCGTCTGGCAGTCGGACAACGACGACGACGGCAACCGCGGAGTGCGCATCAACTACGTGATGGAGGGCGGCAACTACGGCTACACCGACGAGATCACGGGCGCAGGTTGGGGACAAAAGCGCACCGGCTGGGAGGAGGACATTTCGCGGCGCCACTGGCATCTCAATGACCCCGGTGTGGTGCCCAATCTGCTCCAGACCGGCGCAGGCGCCCCGACCGGCATCGCCATCTACGAAGGCACGCTGCTGCCGGCGGTTTTTCGGAACCAGATTCTCCACTGCGACCCGGGTCAGCGCGTTGCCCGGGCCTATCCCGTCACTCGTGACGGCGCCGGCTACGCGGCGTCGATCACCAATCTGATCTGGAGTGATGACGCGTGGTTCCGCCCCTCCGATCTCGCCATCGCGCCGGATGGCGCGGTGTTTGTCGCCGACTGGAATGATTCCGGCGTCGGCGGGCACTACATGGCCGATCAGCAGCTGGAGACCATGACCGGCCGCGTGTATCGCGTGGCACCCAAGGGCAACCGCCCTTCCGTCCCCGCGCTGGATCTGCGCACTGCCCGCGGTGCGGTGGCGGCCCTGCAGTCGCCCAATCACGAAACCCGCTACCTCGCCTGGATGGCGCTGCGCACGCTCGGTCGGAAGGCTGAACCCGAACTGCTCAAACTCTGGGACTCCAAGACCGCCCCGTCCCGTCAGCGCGTCCGTGCCCTGCATCTGCTCGCGCAGATCGACGGCCGCGCCGCCACCTCCGTGGCCGCGGCGTTGAAGGAGTCGGATCCCGATCTGCGCATCGCCGGATTGCGCATCGCGCGCCAGCACAAGCTCGACGTGATCCCGCTGATCAAGGCGCTGGCTCACGACGCAAACGTTCAGGTTCGCCGCGAGGCCATTCTGGCTCTTCGTCACCACCCCTCGCCCGACGCTCCCGCCCTGTGGGCCGAATTGGCCCGTCAGCACGACGGACATGACCGCTGGTACCTGGAGGCCCTCGGCCTCGGCGCCGACGGTCGCTGGGACGCTTGCCTCGGTGCGTACCTTGCCGCCGCGGGAACGCAGTGGAACACCCCGGCAGGCCGCGACATCATCTGGCGCTCGCGCGCCAAGCAGACGCCCGCGCTGCTGGTGAAGATCATCAACGATCCCGCCACCCAGGAATCCGCGAAGCCGCGCTACCTGCGCGCCTTCGACTTCCTGAGCGGCGCGGAGAAGGATGCGGCGCTGCTGGAGTTGATCGGCGCGCTCAAGTGACACAGGGCGCACTTGAACCCGGACGCCATCCGGCTAGCTTTTCCACCGAGATGCCGCTCTTCCAGATCATCTTCAACCCGACCAGCGCCGCCGAACTCGCGCGCATGCCGAAGGATTTGCAATTGCACATCCTTGGGCAGTTCCGAGGCCTGCCCAAGGATCTGATGGAGGAGGAGGGTGTCTTCGGTCAGCTCACCCGCCAGGGCCGCACGCTCACCCGGTACCGCCTTGGCGAATACCGCGTGTACTTCGAGCGCCATCCGCTCGGGGTGGTCGTGCACCGGATCCTTTCCAAACACACCCTCAAGGACTTCCTGTTCCGCTCGAAGCTCGATGAGGATGAAAACCTCCAGACCAATCCCAAGTTCTGGGAATTGATCGAGCAGGCCCGCAGCAAGACGGCGAAGGCCGCCTGAGTTCGCGAATCGGCGCCCGGCCATGAATCCCGCAGCGCCCCCACCGCTTCCTCCCGCAGCGCTGGTCCTCAACGAGGTGACCAAGCGCTACGGGGACTTCACCGCGGTTCACGGCATTTCGCTCACCGTCCCGTCGGGTTGCATCTTTGGTTTCCTCGGTCCCAACGGCGCCGGGAAGACCACCACGCTCCGGATGATCCTCGACATCATCCAGCCCACCAGCGGGAGCATCACGCTGCTGGGCTCCGGGTCGGCCCTCGAACTGCGCAATCGCATCGGCTACCTGCCGGAGGAAAAGGGCCTCTACAAAAAGATGAAGGCGTGGTCGGTCATCGCCTACTTCGCCACGCTCAAGGGGATGTCACGCAGCGCCGCCAAGGCGAGGGCCTTTCAATTGCTGGAACGATACGGCCTGCGCGACTTCGCCGAGGCCCGAACCGAGGCCCTGTCGAAGGGCATGGGACAAAAGGTCCAGGTGCTGGCGGCCATCGCGCACGATCCCGAGTTCGTCATTCTGGACGAGCCATTCTCCGGTCTCGATCCGGTGAACCAGTCGGTGATGGAGGACATCATCACGGATCTCCGCGCCCGTGGACGCACCGTGGTCTTTTCCACCCACGTGATGGCCCATGCCGAGCGCCTCTGTGACCGCCTCGCCATCATCGCCGGCGGACGCAAGCGCTTTGACGGCACCCCGGAGGAGGCGCGACGCACCCTGCCCGGCCGTGTCCGGCTGCAGGTCTCGGAACCCATCACCGCGGAGGCCCTCCGCGGCCTGCCGGGGGTGACCACGGTCGTCGCCGGAACGGAGAACCGGTGGGAAATTGAAATGGGCGGCGACGCCGATCCGCAGGGGCTGCTGGAAATCTGCTTCAATCGGGGCATCCGTCTGCGAAGCTTCCAGTTCGTGGAGCCGACGCTTCACGATGTGTTCCTCAATCTCGTGGGGCCCGAGGCTCGGGAGGCGTCCTTCCGATGAGAATCGCCCTGCTCATCGCCTGGCGCGAATTCGCCGAGAACGCGCGGACCAAGGGATTCTGGGTCAGCCTCTTCCTGTTTCCCACCATTCTGGTCCTCAGCATCCAGGTGCCCATCCTGCTGGAGAAGAAGGGAACCCCCACCCGGCATTTCGTACTCGTTGATGCCGGCGGCGCCTTCGAGCCGCTGGTGATCCAAGCAATTACCAGTCAGGAAACCCGGCGCGCCGACGAGGCGCTGCGCGACTTCGTGCGACGCGGCCGCGTGCCCGATCCGCTCGCGGCATTCGTGAACACCAATCGCGCGCTCGATCTCGCCGGCTGGAAACGCGAACGCGGCGCGGCGTACCTCGAGGTGCCCGGCTTCAAGCCGCCTGCCGCGCGCTTCGAGCGTGTTCCCCTGCCCCCCGGTTTGAATCGCCGCGACCCGATCGACACCCTCGCGCAACAGCTCCGTCCGTGGCTCCGCGATGAGGAGAAGATTTCGGTGAACGGCAAGGACCACGGGCTCTTCGCCGCCATTCTGATTCCCGCCGGATTGGAATCCGTTTCGAAAGCCGAGCGAACCGTCTCCGATCCGAATCGTCCCACAGGAATCCAATATTGGTCCGGAAACCTCGCCGACACCGCGCTGGCGGACCTCGTGGAATCCACTGTGAGCAGCGAGCTGCGCAGGAAGGAATACGCCGCACGTGGGCTCGATCCGGCTGCGGTGCGGGCCATCGAGCAAACCCGCGCGCCCCTCACCAGTCTCAATCCCAAGAAGGCCAGCGGCAGCGAACAGGTCAACCTGTCCGACCGCATCCGCCAGTGGCTTCCCAGCCTCTTCGTATACCTGCTGTGGGTGGCGATCTTCGCCGTGTCGCAAATGCTGCTGACCAGCGTCATCGAGGAGAAATCCAACCGCATCATCGAGGTGCTGCTGTCGTCGGTCACGCCCGGCGAATTGATGATGGGCAAGCTGCTGGGCATCGCGGCCGTCGGACTCACCATGCTGTCGGCCTGGATCGCCGCCTTCGTGGGCATCATCCTCTGGAAGGCCTCCGGCATCACGCCGGCCGAGGCGGCCGCCGCGGCCGCGGCCGGAGGGGGAGGCATTGCCCAGGTGCCGGGCGATCTCGCCAGCATCCTGCAATCCACCTGGCTCATCCCCGCCTTCGCCGTCTACTTCATCCTTGGCTATCTCCAGTACGCCGGGCTCATCCTCGCCCTCGGCAGCACC
>CANGMO010000062.1 GCA_947454295.1 Verrucomicrobiota bacterium
CCCTTCGCGCCTCCATTGCCCTGGCATTCGCCGTGGCCGGCGCCCTGAGTGCCGCCACCGTCCCGGGAGGGAAACCGTCGGGAGGCGCCGCCAGCGGGATTTTGTTCAACCGGGACATCCGTCCCATTCTCACCGAGTCCTGCTTCAAGTGCCACGGACCCGATCCCGGTTCCCGCAAGGCGGGTCTGCGTCTCGACACACGTGAAGGCATGCTCGGCGCCACGCCGAAGGACGGTCCCGTGGTGACCCCGGGGAGTCTGGAGAAAAGCGCCCTGTGGAAGCACATCAGCTCCACCGAAAAGGACGTGATGATGCCGCCTCCGGAATCCAAGAAGGTGCTCAAACCCGAGCAACGGGAGAAGCTCCGCGAATGGATCGCCTCCGGCGCACCCTGGCAGCCGCACTGGTCCTTCCTGCCGCCGGAAAAGGCGACGGAACCCGCCGTGAAAAAATCGGGTTGGGCGAAAAACCCCATCGACACCTTCATCCAGGCCCGCCTCGAGGCCCGCGGCCTGACACCCGCGCCAGAGGCCGATCGACGCGCCCTCGCCCGGCGCGTGGCGCTCGATCTCACTGGGCTTCCGCCGAAGCCCGAGCTGGTCGAGGCCTTCGTGCGCGACACCTCCGCCGGCGCCTACGAGCGTCTGGTCGACACCTTCCTGAATTCCGAACAGTGGGGCGAACACCGCGGACGCTACTGGCTCGATGCCGCGCGCTACGCCGACACCCACGGCTACCATTTCGACAACTACCGCGAAATGTGGCCGTACCGCGACTGGGTGATTCGCGCCTTCAACCGGAACCAACCCTTCGATCAGTTCGTGGTGGAACAGATCGCCGGCGATCTGCTGCCCGATGCCACCGATGACCAGCGCATCGCCACCGGATTCCACCGGTGCAACATGACCACCAACGAGGGTGGCACCATCGAGGAGGAGAACCTGTCGATCTACGCGAACGACCGCGTGACCACCACCTCGTGGGTGTTCCTCGGCCTCACCGCGAACTGCGCCGCCTGCCACGATCACAAGTTCGATCCGGTGAGCATGCGCGACTTCTATTCGATGGCCGCGTTCTTCCGGAACACGGTACAGACCGGCTTCGACGGGAACGTGAAGGATTCCAATCCCAGCCTGGTGGTCCCGCAGTCGGAGGCTGATCGGGCCCGATGGAAGGCGCTTCCCGGGGAGATCGAACTGGCCAAGACCAAGGTGGAACTCCGTCGGATCAACGCCGCTTCCGCGTTCGAACTATGGACCGCGAAGGCTGCCACGGCCCCACCCTCGTCGCCGGTCAACGAACTCGGACAGGTCGTGCACGCGCCGCTGAACGAGGGGAAGGGTCAACCGGTTCACGGTCAGCGGGCGGGTCGCGAGGCAACCTTTGAAGTCGTCGGCACGCCGGAATGGAGCGTCACGGGACGCCTTGGTCCCGCAGCCGTGATCAAGCCGGGCGCCACCTTCAATCTTGGCGACGTCGGGGACTTCGGCCGCGACCAGGCCTTCAGTTTCGGCGCCTGGGTTCGGGTGCCCTCGGCCGGGCGGTTCGAATCGATCCTCGGTCGCATGGACCAGGACCTCGATTACCGCGGATGGGATCTCTTTGCCCACGACCGCGCCTTCGCCGTCCACATCGTCAATAAGTGGCCCAGCGATGCCCTGAAGGTGGTCACCACCGGCGACGCGTTGAAACCCGGGGAATGGCAGCACGTGTTTGTCACCTACGACGGCTCGGGCAAGGCCGGCGGGGTGAAGGTGTTCGTCAACGGCTCCGAGGCCAAGACCCGCGCCGAAGTGGACCAACTGCGCGGGGACATTCACGTGGCGACATCACTGCGGGTCGGTCAGCGCAGCCGCGATCAGGTGCTCAACGGGGGCAGCGTGCAGGACGTGCGGGTGTTCTCTCGAAAGTTGGGCGCCGATGAAGTTCGCTCCATTCAAACCGAGGGCGGAGTCACCTCCCTGCTCTCTGTGGCCGCCGCCAAGCGCACCCCGGACCAGAACCGCGCCCTGCTGGAGTACTACCTCGCACATCACGACGAGTCCTTCCTCGAGCTGACGCGTCAGGTCGCAGCGCTGGAAGCCGAGCGCGACGTCATCCGCGACCGCAGCCCGGTCACCCACGTACAGCGGGAGAAGCCCACCGGCATCCCCACGGCGCGCATGCTGGCTCGCGGCCAGTATGACCGGCCGAAGGATGCGGTCATGGCCGACACCTTCTCCGCCCTGCCGCCCATGCCCGCCGGCGCGCCCCGCAACCGGCTCGGCCTCGCCCAGTGGCTGGTGGCCCCCGAGAACCCGCTCATGGCCCGCGTGACGGTGAACCGCTTCTGGCAGGAACTGTTCGGCGTCGGTCTGGTAAAATCGGCCGAGGACTTCGGCATCATGGGCGAGGCTCCGGTGAATCAGGAACTTCTGGACTGGCTGGCCGTTGATTTCCGCGAACACGGCTGGGACGTGAAGCGGTTGTTCCGCCAGCTGGTGCTCTCCGCGACCTACCGTCAGAGCCCGGCCACCACGCCGGAGAAGCTGGAGAAGGATCCGCAAAACCGGCTGCTCAGCCGCGGCCCGCGCTTCCGCATGGACGGCGAAATGGTCCGCGACTACGCCCTCGCCACTAGCGGATTGCTGGTGCCGAAGATTGGCGGCCCGAGCGTCAAACCGTATCAGCCCATCGGCGTGTGGGAGCCGGTGGCCATGCCCGAGAGCAACACCAAGAAATATCAGCCTGATTCCGGTGACGCCCTCTATCGCCGCAGCCTCTACACCTTCTGGAAGCGCGCCGCGCCGCCAGCGAGCATGGAGGTGTTCAATGCGCCCAACCGTGAAACCTGCACGGTCCGCCGTGAACGCACCGACACGCCGCTGCAGGCGCTGGTCACGATGAATGATCCCCAGTTCATCGAGGCGGCGCGTCATCTCGCCGAGGATGCCCTCAAGCGCTCCCGCGGCGACACCAACCAGGCCATCGAGGACATCGCCCGACGCCTGCTGGTCCGGCCCCTCACCCCCGCAGAGCGCAGCGTGGTCGTCGACACCTTCCAGACCGCGTCCCGTCACTACGCCGATCGGTCGGTGGAGGCGGCGCGATTGATCTCCGTCGGTGAATCCCACCGCACCAGCGCCTTCCCCGAGACCACGCTCGCCGCCATGACGATGGTGGCGAACCAGCTGATGAACCTCGACGAGGTCCTCAACAAGTAATTCCAGCCCCACCTCCCATGAATCCCCTCGACGAATTCCGTCAGCTCGAAACGCGCCGCCAGTTCTTCACGCGCGGCAAGAACGTGCTCGGCTATGCGGCGCTGGCCAAGTTGTTGGGTGACCGAGCGCCTCTGCTTGGCGAGGCGGCCTCGGCGATCCCCGCGAACCACCCGATCGCCGCGCTGGCCCCGCATTTCCCGCCCAAGGCCAAACGGGTGATCTATCTCCACATGGTCGGAGGCCCCGCACAGATGGACACCTACGACTACAAGCCGGGGATGGATCAGTGGTACGACAAGGATCTTCCTGAATCGATCCGCAACGGCCAGCGGTTGACCACCATGACTTCCGGTCAGTCGCGCTTCCCGATCGCGCCGTCGAAGTTCAAGTTCGCCCGCCACGGCAAGAGCGGCATGTGGGTGACGGAGCTGCTGCCCTGGACAGCCAAGTGCGTCGACGACATGGCCTTCATCCGGTCGATGCACACCGAGTCCATCAATCATGAGCCGGCAATCTGCAACATGCAGACCGGCAGCCAGGTCACTGGGCGCCCCTGCATCGGATCGTGGGTGAGCTACGGACTCGGCTCCATGAACAGCAACCTGCCCACCTTCGTGGTGCTTGTCGCCGAGCCGACCAACAAGGAGCAGATCCAGGCCATCTCGGCGCGCCTGTGGTCGAGCGGGTTCCTGTCCGGCGAACACGCGGGCGTCTCGTTCCGCAGCGCCGGCGATCCCATCCTGTTCATCAACAATCCGCCGGGCGTCTCCAGCGAACTGCGTCGCGCGCAGCTCGATGGCCTGAGGAAGCTGAACGAGATGACCTACAAGGCGGTGGGCGATCCGGAGACCCACACGCGAATCCAGCAGTTCGAAATGGCCTTCCGCATGCAGGCCAGCGTGCCCGAGCTGACGCGTGTCAGCGACGAGCCGGAGTCCACCTACAAGCTTTACGGCGACGAGGCGCGCAAGCCGGGAACCTTCGCCTACACCACGCTGCTCTCACGCCGGTTGCTGGAGCGCGGCGTTCGCTTCGTGCAGGTGTACCTCAACAACTGGGACCACCACGGCAACCTCGGTGGCCGACTGCCCATGCAGTGCAAGGACATCGACCAGGCCACCTACGGGCTCATCCAGGATCTGAAGTCACGCGGCCTGTTCGAGGACACGCTCATCATCTGGGGTGGCGAGTTCGGGCGCACCATCTACAGCCAGGGCGGCCTGAGCCACGAGAACTATGGTCGCGACCACCATCCCCGCTGCTTCACGATGTGGATGGCCGGCGGTGGCGCCAAGGGCGGAACCATCTACGGCGAGACCGACGACTTCTCGTACAACATCGTGAAGGACCCGGTTCACATTCGCGACTTCCACGCCACCATCCTGCATCTGCTGGGCGTGAATCACGAACGCATGACCGCCAAGTACCAGGGCCTCGACTTCCGCCTCACCGGTGTCGAAGAGGCGCGGGTGGTGAAGGAGTTGCTGAGCTGAGCGAGTCCTTTGGGAGTGCGGTGGGAAGCGGAGCGCCACACCGCTTTCGACACCATCACCGCGGCTCCAAATCCGGAACGCGCCCGAGCGCGACTTGGGGCCGCTCGTTCGGCGGTTTGCGCTGCGCCCTGTACCAAAGCGGTGTCGCCGCTGCGCTCTGCCACCGCACTCCAAAAGCCCTTCGGTTGCCGATTACTTCAACGGCTCACCCGGGAGCGACTTGCCGTTGGTGTCGAGGATCTGGAAGTGGTGGATGCCGCCGCGCTTGGGTTCCTCGTAGGTCCAGACGATCTGCTTGTCCCGGTTGACCTCAATGAGCTTCACCGTCTGGTCGCCCGCTGCGTAGCTGGTGATGACGGTGTTACCGTTGGGGAGCCGCTGCGCACCGCAGGGATCCTTGAGTAGCGGTTGGGGCAGATCAGCATTGGTGAGATGCCAGACGATCTCACCCTTGCGATTGACCTCCACGGTGTGATTGCCGTGGGTGAGGTTGATCACCGTGTTGCCATTCGCCAGGCGGATGGCGGTGAAGGGCCAGGACTCAGCCGGTTGCTCGGGCGTGTGAAACTCCCACACCACCTTGCCCGCCGGCGTGTACTCGCGAACCACCTTGTCCAGCAGCTGCGGCACCAGGTAGTTGCCGTTGGCGAGCTTGCGGGTCATGCGGCTCTCCATGTGGTGATTGGTGGTCTGGCACTGCAGTGCCACTTCCACCTTCACCAGGCCTTTCTGATCGAGTTCAAGAATGCGCGGCTTGGCGCCCGCCTCGGTGACCAGCGTGTTGCCGTTGCGCAGCCGCTGCGCCGTGTTGACCTCGGACTGGGTCCCCTCCCAGTGGAACACCTCGCGTCCGTCACGCGTCACTTCGACCACCGCACCGCCCTTGTGCGTGTCGCTCTTCGACAGCGTGAGCAGCAGGTTGCCGTTGGGAAGTTGATAGCCGTCGCGGGTGCCCTGCGGATAAGTCCAAACGGTCTTGCCGGCGGCGTCCACGATTCGCGTCTCCCCGCCAAAGGCGATGAACGAATGCGTGATGCCGGTGGCAGAGGCCGCTGAGGCCGTCGAGGTCAGCAGGGAAAGGACCAGGGTCAGTCCAGCGGCAGGGGCGAGCAGACGCGCGATCGGGGAGTGCATGTGTTTCCTTTAACCCAGAACCTTCCGCTGAATGAAGCTGAAACCACAGTTCACCCCAGAGCTGGCAGCCCGTTTGTAGTCCCGCCTTCAGGCGGTTCCCGTAGCCGACGACGGGAGGAGGCGGACCACACCGGTCGTCGAATGGCCACCGTCTGTGGATTGGGGCGCAAGTCACGTGGGGGCCCATCCGCCTCGTTCCCTCGGCGGCTACGACTGGAACGCCACCACGTATGGCAGCCCGTTCGTAGTCCCGCCTTCAGGCGGTTCCCGTAGCCGACGACGGGAGGAGGCGGACCACACCGCTCATCGAGTGGCCTCCGTCTGTGGATTGGGGCGCAAGCCACGTGGGGACCCATCCGCCTCGTTCCCTCGGCGGCTACGATTGCAACGCCACCACGTGTGGCAGCCCGTTCGTAGTACCGCCTTCAGGCGGCATCGGGGGGCGAAGTCGAACCGGCTGAAGCCGGGACTACGAGCGGGCGGGACCATACCTCGGGGAAAACTCACAACCTGGTGTGCAGGTGCAGCCAAACCCCGCCCGCCCAAGCAAAAAGGCCCGCCAGAGGGCGGGCCTTGAAGAGGTTGGAACTGCGATTCGCTCAGAGCTTGCGACTGCTCCGCTCCGCGAGCCAGTTGTAGTCGTCGGCACCCTTGTCGACGGTGCCGCTCAGCCTGGGAAAGCCGAGAATGGTTTTGTCGCGCCACTTGCGGATCTCGGAATGGCCGTCCGCGAAGGAAAGGCCGCCCGCTTTGTTGTGGTAGGTGGCCGGATAGTCCACCCAGACCCGGTCGGACATCTCCACAACAAACCAGCCGTCGTTGATCGAGGAGGGATTCTCGTCCAGCACCACCCAGCAGCCCGCAGGGGAAGGATCGACAATGTCGGCAACCTTTTTGAAAACGCGTCCACCAGAGCGGGCCGTCAGCGGATTCATCCAGCAGCTCATGGAAAGACTGCGAACCACCGGCGAACTCCCTTTGGCACCCACCGCACCCTTGTCCTTGGCTGTGGACTTGTCCGCCGGGCATTTGTAGACCGCCAAGCTGCCGACGTACTTGTACATCAGCGAATCCTGGATGAGCGTGGTGTTGGTGCAGTCGGGGAACTGGTGCATGGTTCCCATGCACCATTGGTTTTCGGCGCCGTAGTTCTTGTCGGCCCTCGCAGCGACGACCAAGTGATCCAGTCCACCGCTGGGGCAGATGCGGTCGTTGTAGTCGCCGGAGTAGAGATTCCAGCCAAGCATCAACTGCTTGGTGTTGTTGAGGCAGGCGATGCCCTGGGCCTTGGTCTTGGCCTTGGCGAGGGCGGGGAGAAGCATGCCGGCCAGAATCGCGATGATCGCGATCACAACGAGCAGTTCGATGAGGGTGAAACCCGTCTTTCGCCGGATTTGCATCCGAGAGGAATACAACATTGTCAGTACTTTCGCTCGGTTCTGAAAAGATAGCGGAGGAATCACTGGCTGATGTTGAGTACTTTTTTCCCGCCAGCCGCCGCCGGATCGATGAAGTTGATGGCGTTCAACGCGGTGGTGCCGGTGCTGGTGTCCGGGTCGTTGATCAGTTCATTCAGCGCCGGAAGCGCCGCCTTGGCCGCCGGTCCGATCTGCCCGAGCGCCAGGGCGGCCAGACGACGCACCACGTGATCCTCATCCTTGAGCAGCGGGAGGATGTCATTGACCGCCGCCGCGGAATTGGGACCGCCGGCCGCCAGCTCGGTCAAGGCGTTGGCCTTGGCGTCGCTGTTGCCTTTGAGCTGTGCCACTTGGGCGGCCACGTCGATTTTCTTGGGCCCGGTTTCTTCCTTGGAGCCACAACCAAACAACAAGGCGCCTACCAACAACGGCAGCAACGTGCCTTTCATGAGACTGCGGGGCGAATGCATGAGTCAAACCTACCGAGGAGTCGCAACGGGTCAATGGGAATGGGAGCAAGATTCGCCGTCTGGCCGGGCATTCGAGCCCCCCGGGTTACCAGTCGAAGACGCCGCGTGCAGGAGTACCGGTTCCGGCACGAATGACATGCCGTTGTCCGCCTTCCCGGACCCCGAAATCCTCCGCCGTTCCGTCGGGCCAGCGCACCCAGAGGTGTCCCGACCGGACGCCCGCACCGAGACCGAAATGCACCCGGGGATCCTGACTGGAACAGTAGCCCTCGTTGGGCTGGTGCTGACGCCACTGAATCCGACCGCCCGCGTCCAACCGGAGAACTGCATTTCGACACTCGCGTCCGCGGGAATCGAGGATCTCGAACTGTACCCACTGCCCTGCGGCGGACCGGAGATTGCGCAGCAGGTGGACCGGGCCGTCGCGGTTGATCACCACCGCATCGAGGGCTCCATCGTTGTCCAGATCCCCCACGGCCACCCCGCGACCCGTCGCCGGCACGCCTTCCAGCGGCACATCCACCCGGCTCACCATCGCAAAGCGTCCGCCACCGAGCCCGCGGTACAGCGAATCCGGTTCGGCATAGGGATCGGCCGGGTTCCAATCGCGTCCACCAAGGCGGACGCGTCCGTTGGCGACATACAGATCCAGCTGGCCATCGAGATCAAAGTCCGCCAGCGCGAGACCGAATGCCGTGAACGGGAAACTGCCCGCCATCGGCCCCTCCGGTGTCACCGAGTCGAGAAAGGAACCCGACTGATTCAGGAAGAGCCCATTGCCCTCGCCGACCAGATGGGTGACGAACAGATCCAACCACCCGCGCTGCAGGAGATCGACTGCGACCACGCCCATGCCCGCCCGGGGCACTCCCATCGAATTGAGCGCGCATCCACGGAGCGGGGCATCATCGATGAATCGCCCCTTTCCCTGATTCAGCCACAGCTGATTCGGCGTGGCGTCATTGGCCACAAAGATGTCGATGCGCCCGTCGTGATTGAAGTCGCCCGTCGCCACTCCAAATCCATTGCCGTAAACGCGGTCAATTCCGGCAGACGCGGTGACGTCCTCAAACGTGCCGTCGCCACGGTTGTGGAACAGCACCGCCGGAGCCGGGGCGTGATAGTTCTTGGGGGAGCAGTAGTCCCGATGGCCTCCAGGAGAAGCGCACTCCATCTCGATGGCCGGCGACCACTTCACGTAGTTGACCACGAACAGGTCGAGCCGCCCGTCGCCGTCATAGTCGACGAACGCCGCGCTGGTGCTCCAGGAATTGACCGCCACGCCGGCCCGGCGCGTGACGTCCTCAAACGTCCCGTTGCCGAGATTGCGATACAGGCGATTCGATCCCAGCTGGGTGACGTACAGGTCCGGTTTTCCATCGCCGTCAAAATCCCCAACGGCGCATCCCATGCCGTACCCGTCGGGACATTGCAGGCCCGCCGCCTGGGTGACATCGGCGAACCGCCAGCTTCCGAGGTTCCTATAGAGCCGGTGGCC
>CANGMO010000063.1 GCA_947454295.1 Verrucomicrobiota bacterium
CCGATTTGAAGGGGTCCTTGCACAACCACTCGGACTGGAGCGATGGACGCAATTCGCTGTCCGACATCGCCGACCACATGGAGGAATTGGGATTGTCGTATTGGGCAATTACCGATCACTCCCGCGCCAGCTTCCAGGCCAATGGACTCGATGAGGCACGCCTGCTCCGACAGCTCACCGAAGTCGCGGCCGTGAACCAAAAGTTGAAGGATCGCGGCTCCGACTTCCGGCTGCTGACCGGCTCCGAAGTGGACATTCTCAAGGATGGCCTCGATTTCCCGGACGAGCTCCTCGCGAGGCTGGATGTGGTGGTGGCGAGTCTGCACGTGCCGTCGGGTGAAGAGGCGGAGAATACCCGGCGTTTCATTGCCGCCGCGGAGAATCCCTATGTCCACATGCTTGGGCATCTGAGCGGACGCCTGCTGTTGGAGCGCGATGCGTACAAGCTCAATCAACGGGCGGTGATCGACGCCTGCGCGGCCACTGGCACCTGGATTGAGTTCAACGCGTCCCCCTACCGCTTCGACCTCGACTGGCGCCTCTGGCATTACGCGAAGTCCAAGGGTGTTCGCTGTGTCATCAACTGTGATGCACACCGGCTCGAGCACGTGCAATGGCTCCGGCTCGGCACCGGCGTTGCGCGCAAGGGATGGCTGACCAAGGCGGATGTCATCAACACCCTGCCCCTGGAAAAACTTCGCGAGGCACTGCGTCGATGAGCGTGGCAAGCGGATCGAAGTTCATCCCCGAAGCATGAAGCCCTGGGAACTGGCCAAGAAGGAGGCGGCGTCGCGACCCTTTCCCATCATGCTGGGACTGGACCGCGTTCGCACCGTGCTCGGTGCCATGGAGGTTCGGCGCGCGCCGCTGGTGATTGTGGTGGGTGGCACCAACGGCAAGGGATCCACGTGCGCCATGCTGGACGCCATCCTCCGGGCCGCCGGGCACCGGGTTGGCGTCTACACCTCGCCGCATCTGATCTCCTTTCACGAACGAATCCGGATGGATGGTCGCTGCATGGACGACGCCCGCCTCGAAGCGGCCTTCGCCGCGGTGCTCCGCGCTCCCGGCGCGCGCGAGTTGACCGAATTCGAACTGGATACGCTGGCCGCCTTCCACGCGCTGGCGACGGAGTCGCTCGATGTCTGGGTGTTGGAGATCGGTCTGGGAGGACGACTGGATGCGGTAAACGTGCTGGATGCAGATTGCGGCGTGATCACGTCGATCGGCGTGGATCATGTCGAATACCTGGGTCCCACGCGGGAGCACATCGGCTTCGAAAAGGCCCACATCTATCGCGCCGGCCGTCCCGCGATTTGTAGTGATCCCGATCCGCCTGAGTCCTTGATCCGTGTCGCCGGCGAACTGGGAGCGAGGCTTCGCGTCCAGGGGCGTGAGTTTCACGCGGAGGCGCAGGTGTCGGGATGGGACTACCGCGGGGAGGCGTGGCAGTGGCGCGGGCTGCCGTTTCCCGCAATCGGAGGCGCACGTCAGGTTCAGAACGCGTCGGGAGTCCTTGCTGCATTGGAATCGCTGCGGGATCGATGTGCCGTGTCCGAGGAGGCGATTCGCACCGGACTGAATTCCGTGCGGTTGACCGGACGCTTTCAGAAGATTTCGGACGTGCCGGTGGTCTATGTGGACGTGGCGCACAATCCGGAAGCGGCGACCGTACTGGCGGAGTCGATTCAACGCGTGAAACCGCGCGGTCGCGTGCATGCGGTGTTCGGCATCCTGCGGGACAAGGATGCCCGGGGTGTCTTGGAGGCGGTTAATCCTGTGGTGGATGCGTGGCATGTGGCCTCCACCCACGGACCGCGCGGCCTGGAAGCTGCCGTTTCGGTGGGCATCCTGAATGGTGAATCGTCGTCCGCGCCACGCGAGGTTCATGCCCATGATACCGTGACATCGGCGTATCGTTCCGCGCTGGAGCAAGCCGAGCCAGGAGATGTGGTCGTGGCGTTTGGTAGTTTCTCCGTGGTGTCCGAGGTGTTGCAGACGGCGGGAATCCGACCCACCTAAGCGTGAGACTCACCCATCAATCGTTTGATCTTCGCCTTCGCGACCCGTGGGCGATTTCCGGAACGTCCGCATCCGGTGGCGGAAAGCGGATTCATCCAGTGGTGTTTGTTCAACTGGAGGACGCGCAGGGGAGACGCGGCATTGGTGAAGCGTCGCCCTCCTCTCAGTATCAGGAGGATGTTCACTCGGTGTCCCGGTATCTCGCCCGGGTGGATGCCTCACGGCTTTCCTTCGATGCGCTGGCCGACAGCTCCGCGTACCTGGATTCGATCCAACCCTTCAGCCCGCCCGCCCGTTGCGCGCTGGATCTGGCCCTGCTGGACGGAGCCGCCCGGAGTGCCGGAGTGCCGGTGTATGAATTCCTGGGGCTTGGGTTCAGCGAGGGACGACACGTGACTTCGTTCAGTCTGGGCATCGACACGCCGGAGGTGATGGCTCGCAAGGCGGCGGCCGCGGTGGCCGCAGGAATGGGGTTGCTCAAGGTGAAGGTGGGAGTCCCCGGCGATCGGGAGAATCTCTCAGCCCTGATGACGGCGGCGCCGGGAGTGCCGATTCGTGTGGATGCCAATGCCGCGTGGTCCGATCGGGAAATGGCGCTGCGGCATATCGAATGGCTTGCCTCGACGGGTCGCGTGGAATTCGTTGAACAACCGATGCCGCCGTCGCTGCCCGATGCCGACTGGATCTGGCTGAAGGAGCGCTCGCCGCTGCCCCTGATCGGGGACGAACTCTATCAGACGGCGGACGACGCGCCGCGGTGCGCGCGATGCGTGCATGGGGTCAATGTGAAGCTGGTGAAAACCGGAGGACTGACCCCCGCATTGCGGGCACTGCGTACGGCCCGTGAGCTCGGGCTCAAGACCATGCTCGGATGCATGATCGAATCCTCACTGTTGATCACCGCGGCGGCGCATCTCGCGGATCTGACCGACTACCTGGATCTCGATGGCAATCTGCTGATCAGCAATGACCCGTTCATCGGGGTTCAATGTGTCGGAGGCAGGCTGGGATTTGATGGGGTTCCCGACCGCTACGGACTTCGGGTGACACATTGTGGATTGGACGGCAGCGTTTTTCAGGCGAACGTTCCCACGTGAATTCGGAATCCGAGTTACCCAAGCAGACGGTGGTCTCCCTAGCTGCGCGCAAGGGGACGGCACGCGTTCCGGCGCTGACTGCCTACGACTATCCCATGGCCCGCCTCCTGGACGAGGCCGGTGTGCCGATGCTGCTGGTCGGGGATTCGCTGGGCATGGTGGTGCTGGGGCATCCCGACACCACGCTGGTGACCATGGAGGACATGATTCATCACACCCGCGCGGTGGCCAATGCGCGTCCACGCGCATTGATTGGCGCGGACCTTCCCTACCGCACCTACGACACGCCGGAACAGGCGGTGGCCAATGCACGTCGCCTCCTGGATGCCGGCGCCGAATACGTGAAGGCCGAGGGCGGTGTGGAAATTCTTCCCCAGATCGAAGCCATCCTCGCCGCGGGCATTCCCTTCTGCGGCCACCTCGGCATGCTGCCCCAGCACGTGGTGGAGGAGGGTGGGAAGTACCGGATCAAGGGGCGCGACGAAGAAGGGCGTTCCCGGCTGGTGCGGGATGCGTTGAAGCTTGAGGCGGCGGGTGTGTTTGCCTGCGTGCTGGAATTGGTCACGCCTCCGGTGGCGCAGGAAATCACCACGCAATGCCGGAGGATGCTGACGATTGGCATTGGAAGTGGCGAAGGCTGCGATGGTCAGATTCTGGTGACCCCCGATCTGGTCGGTTCGTTTCCCTGGTTCACGCCGCGCTTTGTGACGCCGCGGGCCCGGACCGGTGATGCCATGCGGCAGGCGGTGACCGAGTGGATGGGCGCCGTCAACGCCGCCTGATTCCAGTCTACCGATCCCGGACTCAGGGATCCACCAGGACCGGCGTGCCGGGGGTGACGCAGCGACGGAGCAATTCCGCGTTCCAGTTCGCCAGCCGGAAACAGCCGTGGCTTTCCGTGCGTCCGACCTGTTCGGGCGACGGCGTTCCGTGGATGCCGAAGCCCGGGCGATTTATTCCGATCCAGGCCACACCCACCGGGTTGTTTGGACCCGCCGGGAGAATCAACTTGGTGCGAACTTGTCGGGCTTCCTCGGATTCGGGAAAGACCGCGGGATCGAAGGTGTAGTTGGGATCCTTCACGGTCACCAGCACCTGGAGGGTTCCCATCGGCCGCTTTTCGGCGATTCGGCCAATGCTGCACGGGAAGTGGAGTCGAAGCGTTCCCTGGTCGTCGTAGGCGCGCAGCCACCGCTGTCCAAGATTGATTCGGATGGAAGCAAGGTGGCGTGTGGCCGGCACGTCGATCCGCGGAATGGTGACCAGCGTTCCCGGGCGGAGCCGCTCGAAGTCGAGGGTCGGATTGAGCTGACGAATCAACCGTGGGTGGGACTGGGATTCCTCGGCAATCATCTCGAGCATGCTCTCGAACTCGAGCCGGGCGGCCTGCGATCGGCCGATCCAGGTGGTCGGCACGGGGCGCGGTCGGGCGAGATCCGCCTCGTTGATCTGGCGCGTGGTGAGCCGGAGCCCGGCAGGTTGGAGGCGAGCCAGGGTCGCGGTGTCCGGACGCCCGGTTTCGGGCAAACCCTGCTGCACTTGAAAGGCGCGCAATGCCGATTCCGTCTGGCCTCCGGCGAGACCATCAATGGATCCCGAGGAGATTCCCCGTGAGGCCAGGGCGATCTGAATGGCAATGCGGTTGGTGGCGGGTAGAAACCACAGGTTTGAGTTCGCTCCGGTCACCACCGGCGGATTGGTGGTCGTCGCTTCAGCGACAGTATTGGTGGCGATGGACGCGTTGGTGAGGCCGTTTGGAATCCATGCCGGTGCCCGCCGAATGGCCGGTGGATTCGAGACGGTGGCGCGTGTGGCAATGGACGCGGGAGGAGCGATCGGCGTTGCAACGCGATTCGTCGCCGTAGCTTGGGCGGGCGCCGGGGCAATCACCGCACGGGGTTGTTCCGCAGGGGATCCAGGTGCCGGGGCGGCAACCGGCCGGGGCGGCGTCACCACCGCCGCGGGAGCATTGGAGAAGAAGGTGTGGGCGGCGACGCTGGGTGCGGGTGGCGGGGTGCGATGCCGCCACCAGATGAAACCAAGGGCGCCGAGCCCTGCAATCAGGGCGGCCCCCAGCAGCCACAACTTCCATCCGGCGCGGCGGCGCGACCGATTGGGTCCGCCGAGAAACTGAACGCTGGGGCGCGGCATTCGGGCCCTTAGACGTCGATGACCGGACCGTCCTTATCCTCGCGACGACGCGGATTGGTGTGACGCATTTTGACCCGGGATTGGACGGTTCCGCCGAGCAGGAGTCCGCCAACCACCGATACGATGCTGATCACCAGGGCGCCCCAAAAGGCGGGCCAGAATCCGTTCACATGGAAGCCGCTCACGGAGCTGCCAACGAACCACAGCAGCAGGGCGTTGATGACCGGCAGCAGCAGACCAAGCGTGGCGAGCAGGAGGGGCAGCGACAGGGCGAGGATCAGCGGGCGTGCGAAGGCATTCAGGAAGCCGAGGAGTGCGGAGGCCACCAGCAGGGCGGTGAGTGAATCGTACTGGATTCCGCGCACGACGTTGGCCGCGACGAGCACTGCCAGCGTCGTGATCACCCATCGTTTGAGGAATTGCGGTACGGATGCGGACATCGTGGAGCAGTATAGCGGGCCGGACTGCACCGCCAACGGGATTCACAAATGCGTGACGGGGTTAATGTCCTCCGAGGGGTGCTGCCGGGTTGGCGGCCACCCGCAACCAGAGCGCCTCGGCCTCGGCCTGCTGCCCCGGGAAGAGCCAGGCCGGATGGAGCTCTCGAAGCTGGCTGGCGAGGTCGGTGAGGCGATTGTCCCGGGCGGCGAGCAGGGCCCGGGCGTAGGCGAGGGAGTTCTGCTGGACTGCCGGCAGGGCCGCGGCATCGATCGACTCCAGCAACGGCCGGGCGGCCCTCGGGAGTCCGTCGCCCAGCAGGGCCAGACTGTGGTGAATCATTGCCGAAGCCGACTCCGGATCGGCATCGAGCACGCGTCGGGTCAGCTGCCGCGCCAGGCCAGGATTTCTGCCGGTCAGCAGCAGCGCCACGGCCAGGTCGTTTGCGGCTTCGATTCCCTGGTCATCCAATGCGCATTCCCGTTGTGCCGCGGCCAGCATGAGCTCGGCATCCCCCTGCTGGACGGCCGCGCGAACCAGGATCCGCCAGAATTCTGGAAAGCCGGCGAACTCCTGTTCGCGCCGATGCAGCAGTCCGGTGGCCACTTCGGGAAAGCGCCGCTGAACGAGATCCGCCCCCACAGCGAGGGTGGCGCGCGGGTCGCAGTACGGAGTCTCCAGCAGACGGCGGAACTCACCGATGGCCTCGTTGGTTCGGCCGAATCCGAGGAAGGCGACGCCATCGAGATAGCGGCTGTATCCGACCCAGGATGCGGCATCATCCGGGTGACCCCGCATGCGACTTGCGAGTTCGCGCACCTCGCGCCACCGCTCGCGTCGCACCAGCGCGGAGCCGCAGGCAACCCAGACCCGTCCCCGTCCTTCGCGGCGCTGCAGGCAGCGGGAATAGAAATCGATGGCTTCATCCCACAGTCCCAGTTGGGTGAGTGCGGTGCCGATGCGCTCCATTTCCGTAGCGCCGGCCGGAGGATCCGCGTAGGCCCCGGCTAGACGTCGGGCGTCGTCGGCGCGTCCCAGGCGGGTCAGGAGTTCCCAGAACCGGGCGTGATCCCCGGGAAGATCCGCGGCGACATCGCGCAGCAGTCCGAGCATCGATCCGGCGGCGGCGGGATCATTTCGAGAAAGCGCCGCCAGGAAGCGCAATCGGAGTGTCAGCTCCCGCTCTTCGGGTGCCGTCGAACCGCGCTGGCCGATGGACTCCAGTTCGTCGAGCGCCGCCCGTGCACGGGCGGCGTCGTCGCGAGCGGCATACCAACCAAGCCAGTACAGCGTCCACTCGGGATCTTGCCGGCTATCGGCGGGACTGACTCGGCCGGCGATGCGGACAAATCCATCGAGATCCCCCGAGCGAAGCAACCACTTGGCCTGCTCCATTCGGACCGCGCAGGTGGCTTCGTCCCCAACCGGCCTCACCAGATTGGCCAGCAGGGAGTCATTGCGCGCGCGGACCGCCACCCGGACCGCGCGTTCGAGATCGATCCGGTTGGTGCCTCCAAGGGCGAGCAGCCAGCGGATTTCGCCTGCCAGGGAAGGCGTGTTGCGGAGTTTTATCCAGGGAAGCCGCGCCTCCGTTTCAAGAAGGCGGCGCAGGGCGTCGAGGTTCCCTGGATCTGCCGAGGCGGCGGCGCGTCGATGCAGGCAAGCCCCGGCAAGGTCACCGTGCTCCTCGCAGGACACGGCAAGCGCGGCCTCGATCCAAGCCTCAATCGAGTCAAATCCACTAACGTGAATCTCCGGGAGGAATCCCTTCGGCGTTGTGCGCCAGATCCGGGGCAGTCCGGTCGCCGTGATCAGGAGAACCAGCAGCAGGGCCGTGGCGGCGGCGGCGAACCACGGTTCGTGCCGGAGCTGGCGGATGAGCGGCCCGTTCCACCATCCGGCGACTGCGCAGGACGTCGACGGTGGATGCGGATTGGTGTCATACGCGCGTCGTCGTTGACGGATTCCCGCCCACGTCATTCGCCAGAGTTCCCACATGGTGTCGCCTCCCTATCTTCCCGGAAGCGGCCACGCGCCATGGGTGACGGATCACCCATGGCCAAGGTCCGGTGAGGTGGCGGAGCGTAGGAAACAGGTCCGACGCGGCCTGCGTCCGCTCAGCCTTTCGGCAGCGCGGCCAGGGTCTTGTCCATCCACTTCAACTGCTCGGGAAAGAGAAGATTGCGGTTCACGCGATCCGCTGTGGCGCGCGCCTCGTTGGGGCGGCCCGTCAGGGCGTACACCTCGAACATGGCGAGATCGAACTGAAGCTGCTGTGCCATGTTGAGGGTGGCCCGCGGCAGACTCTTCAAGAGGCTCTCGCATTCGCTGACCCGGCGTGTTTGCGCCAGGGCCTGGGCGTGATTGATCTGGAAATTGGTCGACTCTGGACGTGCCTGGACAAGTTCCAGTGTGAGTTGAAGGGCGTCTACCGGGCTCTCCCGGAGGGTCAGCAGCGTGGCCGCGTAGTCGTTTTTCGCATCCAGGCCGGTGGGATCCAGTTTGGTGGGCCCGATTTCCTTCAGCTTCCTGGCCGCCAGCAGCATTTCGCGGGCATCCTTCGCCTCGTAGGCCACGAGCAGATACTGCTTCCAGAAGTAGGCGCCAGCGTTGGTTGATCCGACCATGGATTTGACCAGCCCCAGGGCCCGATTCGGGTAACCCAGCTTCGACATGGTGATCGCGCTCTCGAAGTTGATCTCCTCCGACACCGTGGGTTGCTCCACGAACTTGCCGAAGGCGTCATCGGCCGCTTCGTCGCGCCGCTGACCGCGGAGGCCGGCGCCCTCGAGGAAGAAGCCGTAATTGCCGAGGATGGGACGGACGAGTTCCACGCCGCGAAGCTGGATGCCCGACCCGCGCAGCTCGTCCCAGGACTTGCCGGTGACCAGCAGCTGGCCGAGCTGCACCCAGATCGCGGGCGAGTACTTGAAGCGCGCCAGCTGCTCGCGGGCAAACTTGGCGGCCTCGTCATACATCTGGAATTCCGACCAGACCTGGATCAGCTGCACCGCCTCCGTGGGAGAGTCCGGGGCGCCCAGCGAGGTGCGGGCGAGAGTCTGGGCGTCCTGGGAGCGGCCAACCGATTTCAGCAGGAGCAGGTGCACGAACCGATCGTGGAACCGGGCCTCCTTGATCGCCTCATAGGCCTTCAGGTGTTGCTCGAACTCCGCCACGCGGAGTTCCTTCTGATCCAGGAAAAGCAGCAGACGCAGTGCGGTGACCCGACGGGCGGGGTCCTCGGCCGCCTTCTCGAGTGTGGCATACGCGGCCTTGGATTCCGCGGGCGAGCCCTGCACGGACTGCCACGCCTGCCGATAGAGTTCGGCGTCGGCATCGCCCTGGATGATGGCAGCCCGTTCCTTCAGGATTTCGCCAAGACGTGGGAACTGATCCGTGAAGAGCAGGGCGGCCATGAGACCGCGGGTGGTGGACAGGTTCTTCGGGCTGTCGGGCTTGTTCAGCGTCTCGAGGAGCCAGGAGAACTGGTTGTAGCGGAGGTAGA
>CANGMO010000064.1 GCA_947454295.1 Verrucomicrobiota bacterium
AGCGTTCAAGCGTCCGCGGGCGTGGGCGACCACCCGGCTGATTTCGCTAGGGAGGCGGCCGCCGTTGGTTTCGCAGAGGCAGATGACGTCAGCCCCGGCTTTTTCCGCGGCCTGCCAGGTGGCCAGCGCGTATTCGGGTTCGTCATGGAATCCGTCGAAGCTGTGCTCGGCGTCGTACACCACCGTCTTTCCGTGATCCTTCAGGTAGCGGATGGTGTCGGCGATCATCGCCAGGTTTTCGTCCGGCCGGACCCGCAGCACCTCCAGGACATGAAGGAGCCAGGTCTTGCCAACCACCGTGACCACCGGGGTCTCGGCATCGAGGAGCATGCGGATTTGCTCGTCGTTCTCGACCGCCACGCCCTTTTTGCGGGTGAATCCGAACGAGGCAATCTTGGCATGTCTCCACTTCCGGCGACGGGCCTGCTGGAAGAATTCGAGGTCTTTCGGGTTGGATCCCGGCCACCCACCCTCAATGTAGTGCACGCCAAACTGATCGAGCTTCTCCGCAATCCGGAGCTTGTCGGTCAGCGAAAAATTGATGCCTTCCCCCTGCGATCCGTCGCGGAGGGTGGTGTCGTAGATCTCTACCTGGGGTGTCATGGGGTGTGGGGGGAACAAAAAACCCCGTTCCGGTGGCGGAACGGGGTTTTCAGGAAAAACTCGTTCAGCGCCGGAAGGAGGCGATCTTCAGAATTCGAATGCCAATGCCCATGACGGCGACCGGCGCGAGGCACGGGCGGAGGTCGTGGAGGGTTGGGCTGGGCGGGCGCATTGCGAACTGGGGGATCCTCTCAGACCGGGGGCGGCTCGGCAATGGCCAACTTTTGCGCTGGTGTTGGGCAGGATTAAGCCTATGAATGTCGCTGCCAAAGCATCTGAGGAATCCCCGCTCTCATGAAGAGGGGATACCGGGATCAAAGGAAATAAGGCGTTGACTTTTGACTCCCTCTGCCTAGGCTCGCCGTGTCCGAAACTTAATTCCTCAAAAGGCTTTACCATGAAGATGTTTGGCAGCTTTCCCCAATGGGTCAGCCTCTGCGCAGTGGCGGGATTCTCTTCCGTCGTTGGATTTGCCGCTCCCCAGACCGGGAATGCGAAGGTGACTGCGGTCACTGGCAACGTCCTGCTTGATTCGGCAGCCGCCAAAGTGGGCGATGTCGCCCAGGTCCAGTCCACGATTTCTACCGGCCCTGAGTCCAAGGCCAGTTTGTACCTCGGTGTGAATGGTCCTGACGTCAACGTTCTCGAGAACAGCAAGCTGAAGCTCGCTGAACTCACGTTCGACACCGCTGGTGCGGAACCGGTGATCACGACCAAGCTCGGCCTTACTGAAGGCACCGTGGAAGGCTACGTGAAGAAGACCAGCAAGGATTCTTCCTACACCGTCCAGACCCCGACCACCACTGCGGCGATCCGCGGCACGGTCTACACCATCAAGGCCAGTGGTTCGGTGTTCGTCTGGGAAGGTTGCGTTGATGTTGGTTTCCGCGATCCGGGTTCCGCCCGCGTCTCGAACTTCAGCGTGTGCGCCAACCAGATGTTCGACCCCGGTGTCCCGGGCGTTGTCGATATCCCCGCTGGCACTCCCAAGCCCTCGCTCAACGTGACTGGGCAGAACCAGCAGCAGCCGGTTGGACCGAAGGCGTTCGTGTCGCCGGTCAAGTCCCGGTAAGCGTCGCCCAGCTCTGCTGAGCCAATCACCCAGGCCAACTTCGGTTGTCCTGGGTTTTTTGTTTTTGTGCCCCGCCTGCCGTCAGTGTCTTGGAGTCGTTCCCCGCTCTGGGTTGGATTCGGAGTGGCGATTCTCGGGACATTGTTGATGGCTGCATCAACGCTGGTGGAGCGGCGCCAGGTGTTCCTGCAGAGCCGGGAGGGACTGCCTTCCGTGCCCGTCCGCGGGGCGCGATGGGTGGGCTGGTTGCACAAGCGGGATCTACTGCTTGGGCTGGAGCAGACGCTGTTTGACTGGCGCGTGCGCCAAGCTGCTGGGTACGCCCCTCCGCTGGCGCCCGAGCTTGCCCTGGTGGTGGCGGCTGAAAACACCGTGCAGAGTCTGCGGCTGGGGTATCCACTCCAGGAATCGGTCGGGTTGCTCTTTCCCCGACATATCTACGGGCGGATCCTTCGCGAGCTCACCGCGGAAAAGGCGACCGCCGTCGCCTTTGACGTGCTTCTGCCGGACGACCGACCGGATCATCCCATGGTTTCCGAAGGCGGGACGAATCCGCCGGTGGCTTCGGATGAGTTTTTCGCCCGGCAGATCCGGGCCCACGGACAGGTGGTGCTGGCCTCGCTTCCAGACCTCCCTCCCGCCCCGAGATTTCGAAGTGTGGCGCGCGCTTTGGGTGAAGTGCACTCCCCTCGCGACAAGGATGGTGCCGCCCGCCGGGTTCGAGCTTTCGTCGATTGCCGGTTTTTCGGCACCCAGGTTTTGAATTTTGCCACCCGCCGGGGATTGATTGTCGCGGACGGCGCTCCTGGAACCTTGCGATTGCACCATCCGGCAGAGGAAGGGGAACTCGTCCTGCCGGTGGCCACCAATGGCACCGTAGCACTGCCGCTTGGCGGCGCTCGAATCGCTGTGCCGGCCTATGAATTCAGGCGGGTGTGGCACATGGGAATCGTTCTCGCAGCGATGCAACTCGGGTTGGATCTTGAGCACGCGGAGGTGCTCCCGGATCGAATTCGTTTGCGGGGTCCGAACGGGCTTCTCCGCGAGATTCCGGTCGATGCCGGGCGGAGTTTCCCCGTGGACTGGTCTGTGGGCTGGCGGCAGATCCCGCATGACCGGATTCGGACGATTGAGTCGGTCTTGAAAATGGATCTGGACCGTCAGGCGGGATCCAAGCCCGAGGGCGGCGATCCCTTCGCCGGCCGGTTGGTGATTCTCGGATCGGTGCTGAACGGAAGTAATCTCTCCGACCAGGGCCCGACGCCCCTGGATCCGAATGATTACCTGGTCAGCACCTATGTGAACGTCGCCAATTCGATGCTGCAGGATCGATTCGTCTGGCGCCTGCCACTGCCGGCGGAGTTGGCCGTGCATGTCGGGCTTTCGTTGCTGGCCGCCTGGATGACCTGGCGGTTGCGGACTTTGCTCGCCGAGGGGGCCATGCTGGTCCTGGTTCTTGCCTATCTTGGGGCGGCTGGTTGGGCCTACGTGCACTACCGTCTCTGGCTGCCGATCGCCTACCCGGTCCTGACCGGACTTGGGGTTAATCACGCGGTCATGCTGACCTGGCGGTTAATGTTCGAGCAGCGCGAACGACACCGGGTTCGTTCGGTATTCGCCAAGATCGTCTCGCCCGAGGTGGTTCAGGAGCTGCTCCGGGCCGAACGGCTGGGGTTGGACGGGTCACGCCGGGAGATGACGGTGTTCTTTGCCGACGTGCGTGGTTTCACCGAAATGACCGATGCGGTTCAGGCAGCCGCAGAACTCCAGGCGACGGAGCAGAGACTGGCGCCGGATCAGGCGACGGCTTTGTTTGAACGGCGAGCCGGCGAGGTCCTTGAGACGGTGAACCTCTATCTCGCCACCATTGCCGACGTGGTGAAGCTGCACCAGGGGACGCTCGACAAGTACATCGGCGACTGCGTCATGGCCTTTTGGGGGGCCCCCGGAGTCGATGAGTGGCACGCCGTGCGATGCGTCAATGCGGCGATCGATGCGCAGCAGGCGATTGATCAGTTAAATGTGCGGCGTGCCGAACTGAACCGTCTCCGAAGTGCGGAAGCCGCCGCGCGCCCGGAAGTGCCGGCCCCCTCGCCGCTGCCGCTCCTGGCGCTCGGTACCGGCATCAACACGGGGACGATGACCGTGGGTCTCATGGGCAGCGAGGCGCATATCCTCAACTACACGGTCTTTGGCCGTGAGGTGAATCTAGCGTCACGCCTGGAGGGCGTCTCAGGTCGCAGTCGAATCGTGATTGGCGAAGCCACGCACGCGCACCTGACGCGTCATGCCCCTGAACTCGCCGCGCTGTGCACCTTGCTTGAACCCGTGACGGTGAAGGGATTCCGCCAGCCGGTGAATGCCTATGAGGTGGATTGGAAAAAGGCCGGCCCCGCCGATGTTCGGCTGCGCCGGTTCAAGGGATGAAATCCGGACGGAAATCCGTCGCCTAGCGGTTGTCGCCGTCTATCAGGCTGCCGAGTCCGCCGAGCAGGGATCCTTCTTCGCGCGAGCGGCCTCCCTGATGACGGGCGGCGGCGTAGAGTCGGTCCGCCAGCCGGCTCAGCGGCAACGACTGAAGCCAAATTCGCCCCGGCCCGCGCAGCGTGGCGAAGAACAATCCCTCGCCGCCAAAAAGTGCCGACTTGATCCCGCCGACAAACTGGATGTCGAAATCCACCCCTGAGGTGAAGGCGACCACGCATCCGGTATCCACCTTCACCACCTCACCCGGCGCCAGATCACGGCTGATCAGGGTGCCACCGGCATGGATAAACGCGTGGCGATCCCCCTGGAGGCGTTCCATGATGAAGCCTTCGCCGCCGAACAGTCCGGCCCCGATCTTCTTGTTGAACGCAATGCCGACGGAGACGCCCTTGGCGGCACAGAGGAACGCATCTTTCTGGGCGATCAATTCGCCGCCGATTTCCGCCAGGGGAATGGGCACGATTTTGCCCGGGTAGGGGGCTCCGAACGCCACCCGACGGCGCATGGAGGTGCGATTTTCGAAGACCGTCATGAACAGCGACTCACCGGTGAGCAGACGCCGACCGGCGCTCATCAGAGTGCCCATGATCCCCTGGCTGGATGCCGATCCGTCGCCCAGGATGGCATCCATGGAGATGCCGTCGTCCATGTACATCATGCCGCCGGCCTCGGCGACGACGGCCTCGGAGGGGTCCAGGGTGATCTCGACGAATTGGAGATCGTCGCCATGGACCGTGAAATCGAGCTGCTGCATGGAAGGCATGGTGGGTAGGTGAGTGAGGCGGTTTCGAGTGACCGGCGAAAGCACCCTGGAATGACAGGGCAGGTTTCACCGACTTTCTGACATCGAAACGGCAATCACCGTCTCCGGGCAAGTGGAGGGTTTGCCCGGGAATTCCAGCCCGCGGAGGGAAGCTCGCGCGGTTCCCTGCACGGTGCCGGTCAGGGAACGGCGGTGACCCGGAGGTCGTCAAACCGGATCGGGGTGCCGGCGAAAGGCATTCCCCACGCCCCGGCTTTGCCGGCGGGTTGGAGGGCGCTTTCGTCGTAGGTGAGAAGGGGCTGAGCTGGCTCGGCTGCGCCCGCCGCCCAAGCCCGTCCCTCCACTCGGAACCCACCAGCAGTGCTTTTTGCGATGCGGAGACGAAGCTCGGCCCATTCACCGCTCTTCCAGTCAAAGGGAACACTGGCCACGGACGTATCCCCCTTTAGCAGCTCGAGGGCTTTCTTAGCCGGGGAGACCTGGAGGCGGTAGCCGCTCGCGCCATTAAGCCCGACGGCAAAGGTGGGGAACTTGCGACCCTGGCGGGTGCCGAGAATGCGGGCGGACACCTCGACGCCGCTCTGGTTCGAGGGGCCGAATAGGAATCCATAGCTCTCCAGCGGGGCGCCGGGCAGCTCCAGGAACCGGTTCCCGCCGTCCTCCTTGACCGCGAATTGGCCGTCGAGGATGAGCAGATCTTCGGGCTGGGATCCGGGGGCGGCCGCGGTGAAGTCTTGTTGGTAGAGCGGCGCGGCCGAGGCGGCAACGGTGAGCAGGGAGGCGAGGGCGCACCGGCGAAGAAGGGCGGCAATGGAGGAATCCATGGGGAAAACCGTAGGCGGGGGATGGACGGAGGGCAACCGGGGTTCATTCGGGCGGGTTGACTGGAATTCGTTCAAGTCCGGGGCATAGTGCGGCCATGCGACTCCTGGTTGCCGTCACCGGCGCAAGCGGTTCCCTCTACGCACAGCGGCTGCTCGATCAGCTCGATCCCGGGCAGCACGAGGTGCATGTCATCCTCAGCCAGTACGCCCCCGCGGTGCTGGCCGAGGAACTGCCAAACGGCTTGGTGCTGCGCGAGGGCGTGCAACAGCACAGCCTGCGGTCGATGAACCTCCCGTTCGCGAGCGGATCCAATCCGCCCGATGCGATGATCGTAATCCCCTGCAGCATGGGGACGCTTGGACGCATTGCCCATGGCCTGAGTTCCGATTCCTTGCTGCGGTGCGCCGATGTGATGCTGAAGGAGCGGCGCATGCTGTTGTTGGTTCCCCGCGAGACGCCGCTCTCCCTGATCCATGTTCGCAATTTTGAATTGTTGCTGCAGGCGGGGGCTCGGATTCTGCCAGCCAATCCGTCGTATTACACCCGTCCCCAGACGGTGGAACAGGTCGTCGATACCGTCGTGGCACGGGTGATGGACCATCTCGGACTGCCCCACACGCTGGCCGCCCGATGGAAGGACGAGCCGGAGTGACCCTGCCCCGATTCCGGATTTCATTTCCATTCGGTGCCGGTGCGGGAACCTGACAGACTGCCGCCCCACGATGTTTTCGGTTGTTTCCAAATGGGCTTCCTTCGTGAAGCTGAGTCACACGGTCTTTGCCCTGCCGTTCGCACTGGCCTCCATGGTGGTGGCCGCGCGCGACTCGCGCGGATGGCCAGGGTGGGGGACCTTTTTCTGGGTTCTCATAGCAATGGTGGGGGCGCGAACCTGCGCAATGGCCTTCAACCGCATTGTCGACCGTCGCTGGGATGCGCTCAATCCACGCACTGCCCAGCGGCATCTCGTCACCGGGGAAATCTCGCTGCCCAGCGCCTGGCTCCTATGCCTTCTGGCGGCCGGGGCGCTGATTGGGGCGTCCTGGCGGCTGAATGCCCTGTGCTTTGCGCTTTCGCCCATCGCGCTGTTTTTCGTCTGTTTCTACTCCCTCACTAAACGCTTCACCGACTTCACCCATGTCTGGTTGGGAATCGCGCTCGCCATTGCCCCGGTTGGGGCCTGGCTGGCGGTGACCGGGAAATGGGAGTGGCTGCCGGCTGCGGGATCGCTCCCCGGATTGGCGGGATTCCGCCAGGGGCTGGTGGTGCCATCCGTCCTGGCGGCGGCTGTGGTGCTGTGGCTGGTGGGATTCGACATAATCTACGCCACGCAGGACTATGATTTTGACCGGACCCACGGACTCCACTCCCTGGTGGTGCGATGGGGGCCGGTGAATGCGCTCGGGGTCGCCTTTCTTGCCCACCTGTTCATGTGGGCGCTGCTGGTGCTCTTCGGCCTGTTGAATGGTTTCCGGCTGGCCTATTGGATCGGGCTGATGGTCATTCTCGGCCTGCTGGTCGCCGAGCATCTGCTGGCCCGGAAGCGCGACCTGCGATGGGTAAATGCCGCGTTCTTCAAGTTGAACGCGGTCATCAGCATGGTGTTCCTCGCGGTGACGGCGGTGGAAGTGGTGTTTCCGTGGTTTCGCCTTCGCTGGTACTGAGACCTTGGGCGGCGATTTGCAGGCCGGATGCGAGCCGCAGCTTGCATTTGCGGTTCGATCCCGGCATTCAGCCGGCGTCATGGAAGCCCCAGAAGTCCCCATCGAGAAGGTTCACGAAGATCTCCACGAACACGCCCACGGTCACGGAAAGCCCGGATGGGCCATGGGTGTGGCCCTGAGCACCGCACTGTTGGCGGTACTGGCCGCCATCGCCTCGCTCCTCGCCGGGCACTACGCCAACGAGGGAATGCTCGACCAGATGAAATCCTCAAACGAGTGGAGCCGCTACCAGGCGAAGAGTGTGAAGGAAAATGTCCTTCGCTCGAAAATGGATCTGCTGGTGGCGTTGGGAAAGCCGATCAATCCGAAGGACACCGAAAAGGTCGCCGAGTATAAGAAGGAGGAGGAGGAGCTGGGGGAAAGCGCCAAGAAGCTCGGCGAGGGATCCGAGCATCACATGGAGCTCCATGCCAAGCTGGCGCGGAGTGTGACCCTCTTTCAGGTTGCCATTGGCGTTTCTGCGATTGCCGTGCTGACCGACCGGCGCTGGTTCTGGCTCGGAGGCATCGCGTGCGGAGTGCTTGGCACGTTCTTCCTGATCACCGCCTTCCTGCACTGATTCGCAATCGGGCCGGAACGAGAAGGGGGCGGCACCTTTCGATGCCGCCCCATGGGGTTCAGTTTGGTAGTCCCGGAAGAAGGTTCCGGGAAAGTGTCAGGAAATAGAAAACCCGGCGGCCTGTGGAACAAGCCGCCGGGCCAGGTTCATGAGGAACACGTCAAGCCTGTTCGCCGGACGCGGTTGAGGTGGAAGGAGGGAGGGGTGTCCCAGCCATGATGGCCGGGACGGAGGGGTAACACGTCTTTTCGCGTTGCGTTGGACAGTGCTCTTTCCACGGTTTCGGAGGGATGCAGGAGCGGTGCCAAGTTCCTTTTCCCCGCTATTTGACCCCGTGGAGTCGTCGGGTTGGCTGATTCGCCGCAGAGCTGTCGCGATTTGAGCAAAATCCTGCGCGTTTCCGCTCCGTGCGGCCCGATGCCGCCCGGACCCAAGGCCGGATCAGATCACGCTCGCCCCGTTGCCTGCGGGATCCCTACCCTTTTCGACAGCGAATGAATGTCCCTGTCAGCCAAGCGGGTGATGTCGGCGAGGTGCTTCGGGAAATCCGGGATCTCGGCGGGGCCCAATGCCTCCCCGCGACCCAAGAGTCCGCGGTCGGTCTTGCCGCTGGCTTGGGATGCCTCACCAGCTGGAACGAGTTTGAAGCGTGGTTGGGCGGTTACGCCGGACAGGTGATTGCGGGACGTGACTGGCCGCTGATGCTGCAAGGCTGGGAGTTTACCCGAGAGGGTGAGGCCCGGGAGCTGATCGCGCTGGATCAATCGTGGCGCCCCGACGAATCGCCCACGATGGCGGAGGCAAGCTGGCGGGTGGGGCGGCGTCAGCTGAGCCGAATGCGACCACTGCGCGATCAGCGCGTCGTTCAGCGCTATCTCGCGGCCACCGAGGCGGGCAACGCACGGGGATGGCATCCGCTGGTTTATGGGGTCGTCCTGGCGGTGTACGGCATCCCGCTCCGCCAGGGACTGATGCACTACGCGGTCCACGCCGCCGCGGGTTGGTGCGATGCCTTGGTGCGTCAACGCGAGTGGATCCGGGAGGATGGAGAGCTCGCTGTCGAGCGTGTGTGCGCTGGGCTGCCCGCCCGTATGCCGGCCTTGCCGAACTCCGTCCTGTTCACCGCATGAGTCC
>CANGMO010000065.1 GCA_947454295.1 Verrucomicrobiota bacterium
CAATTCGCGGCGCGATCATTGCCACGAGGGGCGCAAGTTCCCCGGGGTGGTTGGTTCCCGCCTCCAACACCGCCGCCCGATGCCGAGACTCCAGACCCAGCAGCGTGGCCGGGACGCCGACGTCGTTGTTGAAGCTCGCCTCGCTCTTCAGTGCGAAGAGCCGCTGTCCGAGAATCGCGGCCAGCAGTTCCTTGGTGGTGGTTTTTCCATTGGACCCTCCAATGCAGACCACGGGAAGATCGAAGCGCTGACGATACGCCGCCGCGATGCGCCCATACGCAATGCGGGGATCGTCAACCACCACCTTCACCAACCCGGGGGGCACGCGATCGAGACGCGATTTCGCCACCACCGCGGCAAAGGCACCCCGCGATGCCACCTCCTGCAGGTGATCGTGCGCGTCGTGCGTTTCGCCTTTCAACGCGACAAACAGATCGCCGGGCATGACCCGACGCGAATCGGTGACCACGCGCAGCACAACCCGGTCCGGGGATCCGCCGATCAGGGTGCCCTGGGCGGCCTTCACATAGAATTGCAGGGAAAGGGCGTCCATATCAGCGCATGAGGAAGGTGGCCGAGACCACCGCGGTGATGGTCTTGTCCCGGCTGGTGGTGTCGTTGCGTCCCTCCCAGGTGGTTTCGTTCGAGTAGATCGGCGCGATTTGAAACACCCCCATCTTCGCGGAGCGCAGTCCACCGAGACGGCGTCCCCCCTTGCCGGAAATCTGCTCGGCGCGGGAATGCGCATCCTGCGTCGCCTCGCCCAGCATCTCGACTTTCGCATCGGCGGCGCGGGTATAGATGAATTCGGGAACCGCCGGCGTCAGCTGAACCCCTGACTCCAGCAGGGCAACGGAATCGCGGTCGAGCTGCATGATGCGGTCGACCTGCGCCGAATGGATTTCCACCGGCTGCTGCAGCTTGTAGGCGATGGTGCGCTGGGAGGTGGTTTCGTCCTGGCCATTCCGCTGGCGGTCCTGTCCGAGCACCTCGGTGATCACCACCGGAGCGAATTGCGAATTGGTGACACCGGCCGCCGCAATAAACGCCGCAATGCGATCGCGATCCTCGCGAAGCCGGCGTTGGGCCTCGATGAGGGTGGGCGCGGTGACGGTGAACGTGGCGCGCCAGACGATGAAGTCGGAGACCACATTGCGCCGCGCGGATCCGGTGACGGTGATCGAGGCGGCATCGGCGATGCGCACCCAGGCGCGGGTCACGAGCATCGCCGCCAGCACAAGACCGCAGGCGAGAAACAACCCTGCCACCATGCCCGCCAGATGCGGTCGCGACGACGCGCCCGCGGGAGCGGCGGAACGATCGGAGAGGTTGGGGGGCTGGGTGGACATCGATGGGGGCGGAGACGTGGAATCAACTCAAAGCATCGCCAGCAGGCAGAGCAGGCAGATCAACACCCGCATGGTGAATTCCCAGTTCCACAGGCGGAGGACGGCGGTGGCGTTCATGGCGATGGGCGTTTGAAGGTGCGAGTGAACCGGCTCAAGGCTTGGCGGCAACCGCATGGAGCCCGGTCACTCCGCGGGACGTCGGGCCGCCACCCGGCGGCATCAACGGCAGGGCATCCGCAGTGTTCGTAGAATTGGAAGGCTGGAGGGCCAGATAGCTGGCGATCTCCCCGCCCATGCGGGAAAAGAGCGGCGCGCAGGCCTTGCCGCCGTAGTAGGACTTGCCGGCGGTGGTCGGCTCATCCGCGGTGATGAGGATGCAGATCTCCGGATTCTCGGCGGGGAAGAAACCCACGAAGCTGGCGTAGAACAGCGCAAGGGAGTAGTTGCCCGTCTTGGGGTCCACCTTCTTCGTCGTGCCGGTCTTGCCCGCGACATCGAAATCCGCGATCGCCGCCTTGCCGCCCGTGCCCGCCGTGACCACCCGGCGCATGGCGCGGATCATGTTCTTGGCGGTGGAACTCTGGACCACCCGGCGAATTGGGCGGGGACCGATTTCCTTCACCACCTGATTGTCCCCGCGGACGATCCGGCGGACGATGTGGGGCTCCATGAGAACGCCATCGTTGGCAATCGCCGCGGCGGCCATGACCGTCTGAATCGGCGTGGCCAACAGGCCATATCCAAACGGAAGACTGGCCGGGGTCTCACCATCCCACCGCCGGATGCCGCCGTAGTTCTCGGCATACCCCAGCACCTTGGTGGGCACTCCGTTCACCGACCGCCACCGCTCCGAAATCTCACCGCATTCAATCCCGGTGCGCGTGCCAAATCCAAAGTCGCGGATGTACTTCAGCATCGAGTTGGTTCCGAGACCGAGGCCGATCTTCACCGCCGCCACATTGCTGGAGAAGGCAAAGGCGTCCTCGGCAGTCACGGTGTTCAAATGATGCCCCTGATCGTCGACAATCGCCCGCCGTCCGCCGTTGGGCTTCCAGCGTCCGCCTTCGCAGTCAATCGGGGTATCCAGCGTCACCATCCCCGAGTCGAGCGCCGCCGAATAGGTGACGATCTTGAAGGTGGATCCGGGTTCCGCCGGCTCAACCACCGCACGGTTCTTCAACGCCTCCAGGCTGGGAATGTGGCGCGAATTGGGATTCCAGGTCGGCCGGTTGGCCATCGCGAGAATCTCACCGGTCTTGGGCCGCACTACGATCGCACTGAGTCCCTTGGGGTGCAGGGTTTCCACGCCGTAGTCAAGGGCCTCCTCGACGATCGACTGGATGGTCGCATCCACCGTCAGCACCACGTTCAATCCGTCCGAAGCCGCCACCTCGCGCTGCCGCAGGGGCACCAGTTCCCGTCCGCCGGCGCGACGCGTTTCGATCAATCCGTTGGATCCCTGGAGCTCCCGGTCAAACCGCTGCTCGATGCCCGCCGCACCCACCACGCGCACCGGAATGCGTCCGCCGACCGGCGCCGGTTCCCAGCTATTGGTGGTGTACCCCAGAAGATGAACTCCGCGGTGCTCCAGCGGATAGGAGCGCAGCTCGAACATTTCGGCGTACAGTCCCGCCGCCCGGCACTCGGCAATGTTGCTCCGCGCCTGCGTCAGCTCCAGGCTCATGGGCTTGAGCTGCTGACGCAACTGCTTGGCGGTCTGCATGCGCGCGGGCACGTTCCACCAGGGAACCGACTTCCGCGCCTTTCTTCCGGCCTGCAACGCGTTGGTGTAGGCGATCGACAGATCCCACTCCGACTTGAAGCGATTGGTCGCCAGCAGGGCCTCCAGCTGATTCCACCGGTCGACCGGCAGGTTGGTCACCACGCCGTTGTCATGGCGCACCCGGGTCCGGATTTCGATCGACGGCACGCGTGCCGTTCCGTTGGTCACCCAGTTCGTCACGGTCTGGCGGAAGCTCTCCGGCTGGAATCGCCGAAGCAGTTCCGGAGCATCGAGACCGAGGATCGGTGCCGCCACCTGGGCCAGCTCGGGTCCCATCGTGCCGATCTTCACCGGATCGGCGTGCACGGTGACCACAAACTGCGACACCACCAGCGGGGTCAGGTTGGCATCGAGAATCGAGCCACGCCGGGCCGGGCTGATCAACCGCCGGAAGGTGGCCGCGGTCGAATGCTGTGCAGGACGCTGCGGCTGGATGGCCTGCAGGAAGACAAGCCGGGCGCCAAGCGCCGCGAACCCAAGGCAAAACAGGGACGCAAGCCACCAGATGCGTCGATTGGGAGAGGGGGAGTTCATGGCGTGAGGGGCGCTGCCGGATCAACGACCGGCGGCAGCCAGGGGGGGACGGAACGAAGCTGACTCACCCAATGAACCCTGCGGAACCGTCGCGGCGGGAGCCGTTGCGGCGAGGGCGCGGGCCTGAGGCATCTGAACAAACAGACGCTGCGACGCGACGATGTTGGTCAGGTCGAGATGGAGTTCATGGATCCGCTGCCGGAGTTCCGGGGCGGAGGAAAGGCGTGCGTGGACGATGCGGCGCTGATCCAGCACCGCATTCAACCCCTGAGCCTGGCGTTCCAGCCGCTCGAGCTGCGCCCCGAGTTGATGATGGGCGCGTCGCTGCAACACGTAGCCGAGCGTCATGCCAGTCAGCGACGCGACCGCGAACAGCACGAAGCCGAGCGTCTGCCAGCGGAGTGCCTGGGCACCCTTTCTCTGATTGCGGGCCATTCCTGGGGATCGGTTAGAGTTTGACGAGCGCACGCAGCTGCGCGCTGCGTGAGCGGGGATTCCGACGGAGTTCCTCCTCGGAGGGGACGATCGCCTTGCGCTGCACCATCCGGCCACGGGCGGGACGGGGCAGACGCAAATGCGGAAAATCCTCCTCACCGGGAGGCAGGTCATAGTCACGCGACTCGACCCGGAAAAAGTCCTTCACCTGCCGGTCTTCACCGGAGTGGAAGGTGATGATTGCCAGCACGCCGCCGGGGGCGAGCAGCGACCATGCGGCGCGCAGTCCACGTTCGAGGGCACCCTGCTCATCATTTACCGCGATGCGCAGCGCCTGGAACACGCGGGTGGCGGGATCCTTGCCGCGCGGTCCACGGGGACTGACGCGGGCCACCGCCTCGGCCAGCTGCCGGGTGGTTTCAAACGGACGCACCTGACGCTCCTGATCAATGGCCCGGGTAATGCGACGCCCGTTGTCCTCCCCGTTTTCCCAGAAGAGGCGCATCAGATCGTCGGCCGGCCAGGTGTTGACCACCGTGGCCGCGGTGACGGGATTGGATGGAGACATGCGCATGTCTAAAGGCCCCTCGTGTTGAAAACTGAAACCCCGGCTCGCGGTGTCCAACTGGTGTGAACTGACGCCAAGATCGAGCAACGCACCGGCGCAGCTCGCCTCCGGAACAAAGGTCCCGGCCTCGGCGAAATTCATCCGTCGGAGCTCATGGCGTCCCTCGAAGGGGGCCAGTCGCTCACTCGCTGCCGCGATGGCGTCCGGATCCGCGTCGCACGCGTACAGGAAACCCGTCGGCCCACTCGCCTTCAGAATTGCCACGCTGTGCCCAGCTCCACCGCACGTTCCATCGAAGTACCTCGCGCCGTCCCGCGGTTGTAGGACGGACAGGGTCTCCTCCAAAAGAACCGTGTGATGGGTGAAGCCGGAGCTCACGCATGGCACGCCCGGGATTAATCGGGTTTGACGACCAGATTCTCCAGGCGGCGACCTCGAAGCCGGTTCCACGCCAGCTCCTGATCGTCGCTGGCGGCCTGCGCCACCGGAGACTCCCAGATTACCTTGGACTGGCGGCGCTCGACCAACGCCACGTCATCGCCCCGTAAAGTATTTCGCACCGGCTTCACGTTCTGAAGCAGGAGCTCCCCCTGCACCAGGGGACCGCCCTCGCGGCGCCGGTTCCTCCCAAACATCCACCCAAACCAGCTTCGCCGTGCGGGCGTGGAGGGGGACATGGCACGCATGCCCGGAAGCGCCGAACGTGCGGCCGCCGCGCCAATCGCGTCCCGCATCGCCGTTGCCGACGTCGCAGCCACGCCCTCCCGGGCCGACAGCGACACCTGGGTTCCCGTCGCCACCACCGGACGACGCTTCGACCAATTCCGAATCGATTGAAGGATGGCTTTCATGCTCGGTTCACTTGAGGGATTTGTAGGCCCCGATCGCGACCTCCTTGTCGGCCAGGGCGCACTGATCAAAGATCTCCTTGTTCCACAGCTCGAAGTGATCGCCGTTGCCGACGAAGAGCACGTCCTTGGTGAGTCCGACTTCGGAGGCCATGCGCGGCGGAAGACAAAGCCGTCCCGCCGGATCGAGCTCGAGTTGGAGCGAGGTGCTGAACAACCGGCGCCGGGTCGCCGACGCGTCGTCATCACCCACCGGCCGCGAGGCCATCTGATCCACCAAGCTCCGGAACTTCGAGGGGAGGATGCCCTTGATGAACGCAAACTCTCGCTGCCCCTTGAGATGCGGATGGGGCCAGAGGATGAGCATGAACCGGCTCATCGCCTCCGAGGTCCGCCACACCGCCGGAAACTGCACCCGCTTTTGATGGTCCAAACGATGCTCAAAATTCCACGTAAACCACGGCTCGATCCCCGACGAGTCGGCCGCTGCCGTCGGCGGGACGGCAGGCACAACCGAATTGTCGGCGGGAGTGGACATTTAGAAGCAAAGTTACACCAGAACGACCCTTTTGTCGCCTGATGGCCCCATAATGTCTATAAGATTCACCTCTTGCTCCCAGTTTCACACAACCTATCCCCAATTCACTCCCCCTTCCCCCGGTTTGGCGCCATTTCACATCTAGTACCTAACCTGCTTGTTATAAGGTTTTTACAACACTTCCTCCTTAGGAACAATCTGCCCCCACCCCTCCGATTGGTGGCTTCCGGGCGAGAAACCCGAGTTACTCACAAATTTATTCACAGGGTGTGCAACCCGCTTTCCTGATGCACCCCGGATGGGGATGGCATACCCTCCCCGTGTTGTGCTCACCGCCGAGTTCGATTTCCCACTTCCTCCGGAACGGATTGCACAACACCCTGCCCCGGAAAGATCTGCGTCACGCCTGCTGGTGGTCGATCGCACCACCGGTACTCTGAGTCACCACGCCTCCTTCACGGCCTTGCGGCAGTACCTGGTTCCTGGGGATGTGCTGATCTTGAACGATTCCCGGGTAATTCCAGCACGATTGAGAGCCCGCAAGCCCGACACCGGGGGGGCGGTCGAACTCCTGCTCCTGGACGAGAACGAGGCGCTGGATTGGTGGGTGATGCTGCGTCCCGGCAAGCGAGTACGGCCCGGATCAAAGATCGTTATCCTTAACCGAGACTCCGAACCAACCCCGCTCCAGGCCGAAGTCCTGGAAAAGAATGAAGAGGGGGGCTGTCGGCTTCGCTTTTCTGGGCCGGTGGACTTCCGGGAGGCGGTGGAAGCCTGGGGAGAAGTCCCTTTGCCCCCCTATATGACCCGGGACGACCGGGGGCCGACCGAGGAGGACCGGATTCGGTACCAAACGGTATACGCCAGGCACGATGGCTCCGTCGCAGCACCGACCGCCGGGCTCCACTTCACTCCTGAGTTTCTGCAGGAGCTGACACGGGAGGGGATCGAGCACCACTTCGTCACCCTGCATGTTGGTCATGGCACCTTCGCTCCGGTGAAGGCGGACACCACCGACGACCACCGCATGCATGAGGAGCGTTACCTGCTCTCGGAAGAAACCTGCACCGCGGTGAACCGGGCGCGGTCCGAGGGACGACGCGTGGTGGCGATCGGCACCACCAGCGTACGGGTGCTGGAAAGTGTGGGCCGCGCCAACGACGGCCGACTGGTTCCGGGAGCCGGACGCACCCGCATCTTCATCCATCCTCCGCAAACCCTGCGGATGATCGATGCACTGGTGACCAACTTCCACCTTCCCAAGAGCACGCTGTTGATGCTGGTGAGCGCCTTCGCGGCACCGGGACGACATCCCGAGGGACGCGATCTCATGCTGCGCGCCTATCGGGAGGCGATCGAACGAGAGTATCGCTTTTTCAGCTACGGCGACGCGATGTTCCTGACCGGCACTCCGACGCTTCCGTCATGAACGCTGCTGCATCCCGTCCCTTCGTGCTGATGAATCTCGCGGTGTCGGCCGACGGCAAGATCGCCTCGGCCGATCGCTCCATCACCACCTTTGGAAGTCCGCGGGATCTCGCGCATCTGTATGAACTGCGCGCCACTGCCGACGCGATCCTTTGCGGCGCACGCACCATCGAGGAAACCGGCGCCACCCTTGGCAACGGCCCCGATCCCGACGGATCCGTCCGACGACAACGAAAGCGGCGCGGCCTCGCGGAGTTTCCACTGCGCGTCCTCGTCAGCGGCACGGGATCGATCAACCGCACCGCGCCCATCTGGTCTGCACCTTCGGGACCCTTGATCGTCCTGGTGGGCAATGCAGCCTCCGCGTCGACGCGCGACGCACTCCAGGCCCTCGGCGCTGAAGTCTGGCGTTCCGCGCGGCGCGGCGTCGATCTTCGCGACGCCCTCGCGCGATTGCATCGCGAACGCGGCGTTCAACGTCTGCTCAGCGAAGGCGGGGGGCAACTGAATGCAGCCCTGCTGGAGGCCGACCTCGTGGATGAACTGCATTTGACGCACTGCCCGCTGATCCTCGGAGGACGCACCGCCCCGTCGCCGTTTGATGGAGTCGGATTTCCAAAACTCGCCGAGGCCACCCAGTGGCGACAGGTGCTGGCCCGATCCATCGGCAATGAGCGATTCGCTGTTTACCGGCGTGAACGCAAAGACGAATCCCGCCCCGGCACTCAGCGTGGCTGAGCGGCCGCGGCGGGCAACCGCAGCCATCCGGCGGGTTCCCGCGGAGAGGTGATCCAGACCCGACCGGCTTCGTGCTGCAGTTCAAACCGCTGTCGCGTGCGTCCGAAAATGTTCTGCTGGATCACTTCGATCGAATTCGTGGTTTCCGCGGTGACAATGGCCACATGTCCGTAGGTCGTGTCGCGAAACACCAGCAGGTCGCCGGGCAGCGGGGCCACCTCGCCCCCGTTCCTGAACTGCAGCATTCCGCGCCGCGGATTGAGGGCGCCGTGCGTCACCGCGGGATCGAAGAAATCCCGTGCGTGGCCCATGGGATCCGGCATCCGGTGACGCGCCACCTCAAAGTAGAAGCGCTTGATGTACTCCACGCACTGCCACTTCTGCCCGAGATAGTATCCCTCCGGTGACACGTGACGTCCCCGGCCGCGAAAGAACAGCAGCCCGTTGTCGAACACCGTGACCCCGCGGTACGCATCCAGCGGCCGCCCCACCGTGACAGCGTCCCAGGTCAGCACCGTGGCGACGGCAAGCATCACCAGTCCGACTGGGATCAGCACTCGGCGGCCCATGGGGATCGAAGCCCGCATCATCACCGAGACGATCAGGGCTTGATGCCGCGCAATTGCGCATCGAACCAATCGGCGAACAGCACCACATCGGCTCCGATATCGGGCCACCCGTGATCCTTGCCCTCGCGACGGACGAGCTTGAGCGGCGCCTTCACGCCAACGTCGGCGCAACGCTTGAAAAAGCGCTCAGCCTGAAAGATGGGCACCAGCTTGTCGGCATCGCCGTGAATGATGAGTGTCGCCGGCATGTCGGGACGAATGTACTGAATGGGGGAAATCTCGCGGCCGTACACAGCCCGGCTTTCCGCGGTATCACTGCGCGGCCCGAACGCCGGCTTGAACGCCGCGAGGA
>CANGMO010000066.1 GCA_947454295.1 Verrucomicrobiota bacterium
CCGGTCTTCGGCAGGTCCTTCGACTCGGAGCACTTCTTCTGGCTTTGGTGAATGGCGTCGAAGCCGCGGAGCCAACGACGCGATTGGTACTGCTGCGATCGTTTTCAGTGACCGCGCGCCAGACCACCGAGGAGGGCATCGAGGTGACACTTCCGCCGGTGGATCCCGGGATTCCTTGGAATGAATTGGTGGCGTCCTGGAATGTCGCGCCCCAGTCCCGGGTGACGGTCTCCGTGCGGACCATTTCGGATTCCGGACATTCGCCGTGGTACGTTCTCGGAAAATGGTCGGCAGATCCCACGAAAGGCCCGCGGACCAGCGTCAATGGGCAGACGGATGCCGAGGCAAAAGTGGCAACCGACTCACTGCTGGTGAAGCGGCGTCGGCCGCGCGCGGAAGTTCGTCTCACCTTCCCTTCCTCCGCGGATGCCGACGGTCTCCGATTGATCGCCCTGTCGTTTGCGGATTCGGCGCGGACCAATCCTCCCGTTTCAACCCCGCGTACCGCCTGGGGTCGGCGCATCGACGTGCCGCTGCGCAGTCAGACGCTCTATCCGGAGGGCATTCAATCGTGGTGCAGTCCCACGAGCCTTTCCATGGTGCTGGCGCACTGGGGGCGGCGTTTGGGTCGGTCGGACCTGGATCATCCGGTTCCCGAAGTGGCGGCGGCGGTTCATGATCCCGCCTGGCCGGGAACCGGCAACTGGCCCTTCAACACGGCCTATGCCGGATCGTTCACCGGATTGCGCAGCTGCGTGGCACGGTTTGAGGGGCTCGGCGAGCTGGAGGAGTGGATCGCAGCCGGCAGCCCGGTGATTGCGTCGGTAGATGCCACACTGCTGGACGAACGCAGATCGGGATCCGCTCCGTCCGGTCACCTGGTGGTCGTGCGTGGAATCACCGACCATGGGGACATCGAGATACTTGATCCCGGTGTGTCCCCGGAACGCGGAGCCAGGACGGTCGGCCGCGTTGCTTTTGAGCGGGCCTGGAAGTACTCGCTGCGAACCGTCTATCTGGTCTGGCCGGAGGATGCATCCCACGGGGCGGCGCCGACGGATCGCGGATCCGGCGGGCCACTCCACGCTAGAGCTTCTTCGCCTGCTCCTTGACCCACTGCACCTGCGGTTCCATCAGGGCAGTCATGTCGATGCGCTTGAACACTTCCTTGGCGCGCTCCTTGTCTCCCTTCCGCACGTGGTACTCAAACCACGCCAGGGCGATGGAGGAATCTTCAACCGCATTCAGATTCGACGGATTGAAGGTCTTCAGAATCTTCTCGGCCTCGGTCAGGCGTCCGGTCTGAACCAGGGCGAGGCAGTGGTTGATCTGGTAGTCGCGATTGCGCGGATTCTGGAGTACCAGGCGGAAGGTCAGCTTCACCGCCTCCTCCGGGTCGGTGCGGGTCGCGATCAGCACGGCTGCGTAATTGTTGATGTGCACCGGCTGGTTGGTCGCAAGGGAGTAGGTCTTCTTCGCCGCACGGACCATCAGATCCATCTGCCGACTCTCGTACGCCGCCGTCGTCAGCTGGAACCAAAACGCGACATCATTGGCAAACTCGCCCTCCATGCTGCGCAGCAGCGCCGAGGCAGGACCAGGATACCCGAGTTTCAGCATGCGCTCACTGATCGTGAACGCCTCCGAGGGCCGTGTGAACCGGGCCTTCGTGACATTCTCGAATTTCTTGGCGGCGGATTCGGGATCGTTCGTGCGGAGATCGACCAGTCCCTCCAGGAAGCTGGAAACACCGGTCATCTTCCCCTGGAGCGCGGGCTCGTTGCGCATGGCCACCGCAGTCTGGCGCAGCTCCGACCAGGCCTTGAGCTCGATCCGCTGATCCGCAATCAACAGCCAGAGATCGGGACTGAACGGGAAGTCCTTCAGCTGGGCCAGGGCGAAATCGATGGCCACGTTGGGGAGCTGAAGATCGACGAACATGGAGCCGAGCCCGATGGCGTCCGCGACGGTCTCCGGGGGGCGTGAAAACTGGCGGGCCAGGTCACGGGCCTCGGAACGGCGTCCCGAGCGAATGAGCGCACGCCAGAAGTTTACGTGCTCGGCAACCCGGTCCACGTGATGGTCGATGAGCCAGTCCAGCGCGGTGCGAAACTGGGCGGCGTCATTCAGCTGGGCGGCAAGGTGGAGCTGGAGCCGCCGCAACACAATCGCGTCATCCCCGGTCACCGTCGACTGCAGCTCGATCAGCCGTCGACGTGCCGCCTGCATGCCGGAAAGAGGTCCCCATCCCGCCTCCCACGCGACCCGGTAGAGCTTCAGCGTCGAATCCTGGGCGAAGGCATCCCGGTGCTTCTCCCAGACCGTCCCAAACCGGGCCATCTGGCCGCGGTTGAAGGTCGCGACCACGATATCCGCCGCCAGATCCGTGGGCAGGGCGTTGGTCATCGAGCTGGTCATCTGGAGCAACACATCCTCGATTTCGTATTTCCTGAGGAAATGCGAGACGAGGGTGAGGTCGGTGAGGTTGGTCTGCGACAGCCTGAGCAGCCACATGCTGCGGTCGTAACCAAGGGCGGTGTAACGGCGGTCCGGTTTCGCAACGTTGTTGATCGCGCGCACCATGTCCCGCGCGATGTTCGCATTCCCCGGGCTGTGCACGCTTGCCGAACGCCAGGTCAGCATGGCCTCAATGAGATTGCCCTCGCGCGCCATCGCTTCCGCACGCCGGGACAGCGACCAACCTTGCGCCATGTCGAGGCCGCTAATTTTGAGCGGTGGAGTGATCCATTCCGGAGTGGCCGTCCAGATCTTGGTGAGGAACAGACCCAGGAAAATGACAAACGCGAAAAACAGCAGCGTGGCGATTCCAAACCAGTGATCGAAGACGAAGACACGGAGCCAGCCATCGCCCATGCGTTCGCGCCAGCTGTTGCTCGGGGGCAGATCGCTTTCAACCGGCATCGGCACCGGCGGTTGCTTTGAGGTATCCATGGATTCAGGAACAGCGCAGAAGGTTGAAAATCGGAAAAACAGAATTCAGCAGCACCGCAGTCACGGCATTCCCGGCCGAACCACCAGAAGCTCCGCACCCGCCGCTGTGGAAACCACCGGGGCACGCGAGGCAGCCGGAAGCACCACGACAGATCCCCGGACGCACTCAACCTCAACCCCTCCCTCGGAAACCGAGGCGTCTCCAGAGACGCCGGCAATCACCTGCAGCTGCCCGGGATCCAGTCGAAGCTGCGTGCCGAAAGCGAGACGCCAGAGGTCAATGCAGAACAACGGATCACGGACCAGCGGACGACGCTGCAATCCGTTTCCCGCATCCTGGAAACCCGAGGCCACCAGCCCGGGTTCGCAATCAAAGAAATCAATCGAGGCCATCGAGCGCTCGAGATGGAGTTCACGGGGACGGCCGTCGGCGCCAACGCGGTTCCAGTCAAAGACCCGGTAGGTGGTGTCGGAATTCTGCTGCACCTCGAACACCAGATTTCCGCCGCCGAGCGCATGCACGCGGCCACTGGGGAGGAACATGACGTCCCCGCCGGTCACCGCATGAACGTGAAACAACCCCGCCACCGTGCCATCGCGCGAACGACGTTCAAACTCGTCCCGCGTCACCCCGCGCTTGAGTCCGGTGTACAGACGAGCCCCGGGTTCCGCCTCGAGAATGTACCACATCTCGGTCTTCGGCTCCCCCCCCAGCTCGGCGGCACGCCGCTCCGGCGGATGCACCTGAAGCGACAGGTCTTCGCGGGCATCGAGGAACTTGACCAGCCAGGGAAAACGCCCCGCTGCCGCCACCAGCCCGCCGGTGAGCCAGGGGCCGCGCTCTTCCATGAGGGAGCGGAGCGTCCGGCCGCGGTCGGGGCCATTGGCCACCACGGAGACTCCTTCGGGCCGGTCGGTGACTTCCCAGGATTCGCCAACCGGAATTCCCGCCGGCAGCTCGCGTCCGGGAAACCCAGCGAGCTTGCGACCGCCCCAGATCCGCTCCTTGTACAGCGGCTGGAAACAAAGCGGATAGGCTTTGGGGACGCTGTCGGAATCCGGAATCATTTCAGGCCGCGTCCTTCACCTCGAGAAACTTGCCGAAGGAACGGAACTTGGCGTACCGGCTGTCGAGCCGGGCCGCCGAGGTGCGGTCTTCCAGGTCCGTCAGATGCCGTAGCAGCGACTCCTTCAACTGGGACGCCGCCGCACCGTAATCGTTGTGGGCACCACCCAGCGGCTCGGGGACGATCTCGTCGACGAGCCCCAGCTCCTTCAAATCGCCCGCGGTAATCTTCAAGGCCGCCGCCGCCTTGGGCGACGCCGCGCGGTCCTTCCACAGAATCGCCGCACAGCCTTCGGGACTGATGACGGAATAGTAGGCGTTTTCCAGGATGAGCACCCGATCGGCAACCCCAATGCCCAATGCGCCGCCGGATCCCCCTTCGCCGATGACCGCGGCGATGATCGGCACCTCCATGAGCATCATTTCGCGGAGATTCACCGCAATGGCCTCACCCACGTGACGCTCCTCGGAGCCGATGCCCGGATAGGCGCCGGCGGTGTCAATGAGGGTGATGATGGGGAGCCGGAACTTGTCGGCGAGCCGCATCAGGCGGAGGGCCTTGCGATAGCCCTCAGGATGGGCGGAACCGAAGTTGCGGAGGATGTTCTCCTTGGTGTCCCGCCCCTTCTGGGTGCCGATGACCATGACCCGTCGGTCGCCCAGCTTGGCAAAGCCGCCTACGACCGCGCGGTCGTCGGTGTACATGCGGTCGCCGTGGAGTTCCTCAAAATCGGTGAACGCCAGCCGGAGATAGTCCAGCGTATAGGGGCGCTTGGGATGCCGGGCGAGCTGCACCCGCTGCCACGGCGTGAGATTGGAAAAAATCTGCCGGAAGGCCTCATCGAGCTTGGCCTGGAGGCTGACGTATTCCGCCTGGAAATCGCCCACCGCGTGCTGCGCGGCGTGCTGCTTTAGATCCTCCAGTTTGCGCTGGAGTTCCACGATCGGCTTTTCGAAATCGAGATAGTGTTTCATCGCATGCCGCGAACCCGGAACCAACCTGCCGAACCTAGATTTTTTGGGCCCGCGAGGCAATGCGGCATTTCCCCGGCGGCAGGGTCTCGTGGAGGCCCGGATTCGGACTTCCTCCCCCGGGCCGGATCCCGCAGGCTGCTGGGGTCATCAATTGATCCGAACATGGCCCGGCCCACTCGCTCCAGCACCAGCACCCCCTCCGCCCCGTCCGACGTTGTTTCCCGCTCCGGCCGCTTTTCCAGCGGACCTGCCGCGGATGTGGCGGCCTTCTCGGAATCCATCTCCTTTGACTGGCGGCTGTGGCGGCAGGACATCCGCGGCTCGATCGCCCACGCCACCATGCTGCAGTCGGCGGGCATCCTGAACGCGGCCGAGCTCAAGGCCATTCGCGAGGGCCTCGAACAGATCGGGGCCGAGATTGAGTCCGGCCGCTTCACCTGGAAGCCCGAGCTCGAGGACGTGCACATGAACATCGAGGCGGAGCTCACCCGCCGCGTGCCCGCCGGCGCCAAGCTCCACACCGGCCGGTCCCGCAATGATCAGGTGGCGGTCGACGTCCGCCTCTGGTTGCGCGACGAGATCGACGCCCTGATTTCCGAGATCCGGACCCTCCAGGGATCGCTGGTGCGCCTGGGCGCGCGAAACGCCTCGGTAATCATCCCCGGCTACACCCATCTCCAGCGCGCCCAGCCCGTCTATCTGGCCCATCATCTTTTGGCCTACGTGGAGATGTTGGAGCGCGACCTCGGTCGTCTCGCCGATGGTCGCGAACGCACCAACGTCTGCCCGCTCGGCTCGGGTGCCATCGCCGGCAGCACCCTGCCGCTCGATCGTGAACGCGTCGCCCGGCTGCTCGACTTCGTCGACGCCAAGGGCAAGCCGCGCGTGACCCAAAACTCGATGGACGGCGTGAGCGACCGCGACTTCATGATCGAGTTCTGCGCCGGCGCCGCTTTGCTCGCCGTGCATCTCAGCCGGCTGAGCGAGGACATCATCCTGTGGGTGAGCAGCGAATTCGGATTCATCCGCATCGCCGACGCCTACACCACCGGCTCGTCGTTGATGCCCCAGAAGAAAAATCCCGACGTCGCCGAGCTGACCCGCGGCAAATCCGGCCGGGTGATCGGCAACCTCATGTCCCTGCTCACCCTGCTGAAGGGCCTGCCGATGACCTACAATCGGGATCTGCAGGAGGACAAGGAACGCCTGTTCGACACGGCCGACACCGTGCGGCGCTGCGTGCGCCTGACGGCGGCAATGCTCGACAACACCACCGTGCGCGCCGAGGCATGCGCGGCCGCTGCCGCCGATCCTCTGCTGCTCGCCACCGATCTGGCGGACTACCTGGTTCGCAAGGGCATGCCGTTCCGCAAGGCACATCACGTCGTGGGCGCCGTCGTCGGGTTCGCCGAGGCGAACCAGAAACCGCTGGATCAGATCACCGTGGCCGAATTCCAAGCCATTGACGGCACCTTTGCCGACGATGTGGCTTCCGTGTTCGACCTGAAGCAGGCCATGGCGCGCCGCACCTTGACCGGCTCTCCGGGCACGCGCGAAGTGAAGCGGCAGCTCGATCGCTGGACCCGCGCCCTGGCCAAGGGCTGAGGCGCCTGACGGCGGCGCACTAGACCCGCGGTTCCCAACCGCGACGATACTCGCGTCCCCACAGCTTCCGCTGCGCGGCGGTCGCGTTGCGGATCGCGCCGGTGGCCGGATCGGTCTCCAGCACCGAACCGGTGCGATACGCGATGTTGCCCAGATGGCAAAGCATCGTGCTGTGCTGCGCCTCGCCAATCTCGGAGTTCAGCGCCACTCCCGATCGGATGCCCTCAATGAAGTTGGTGAAGTGCGGCACATCGCTGAATCGCCCGCTGGCCCGGAAGGTTTCCTTCCCCTTCAGGTCGAAGACGCGATAGCCGGCACCGAGATCGATGGAGAGGCTGCCCCCATCCCCGTAGAAGGTGACAAACGGATGCGCCTCCTCCTTGCGCGGCAGGCAGCTGCTGGAATCCCAGGTCGCACCGCAGTGACCGAAGTCGAAGTTGGCGACGATGGTGTCCGGCGTCTCCTGGTCATCCTGGAAGTGATATCGGCCTCCGGAGACGGAAACCCGCGTTGGCAAGGTGCCGCCGAGTCCCCATCGAACCAGATCGAGGGCGTGGATGCCGTTGTTGGCCAGCTCGCCGCCACCCCAGTGCCAGCGCCAGTGCCAGTTGTAATGAACCAGGTTGTCCACGTATGGACGCTCGGGAATCGGCCCTTGCCACAGCTTGTAATCGAGCCATTCGGGAACCGGAACCGTCTTGCCGCGACCAATCCCGGGCCGCGTCGCATCATACCAACTGCGCGCATAGCGTACCGGACCGATGACCCCGGACTTCAATCGCTCCATGGCCTCGCGGATCTCAGGGACGCTGCGGCGCTGATTTCCCATCTGCACCTTCCGCCCGTGCCGCTTCGCGGCCTCAGCCATCCATCCTGCCTCCCGCGCATTGTGGCTTCCCGGTTTCTCAACATACACGTGCTTGCCCGCCGAAAGCGCCAGCAGGGTCATCGGCGCATGCCAGAAATTCGGAAGGGCGATGGACACGGCGTCGATCGACCGATCCTCGAGAATCCGGTGATAGTCGCCGACCGCCGCCGGCGTCCGGCCGGTCTTCGCCTCCACCGCCTTCACCCCCGCGGCGAGACGGCGCTGGTCCACGTCGCACACCGCGGCGATTTCCGCTGAGGCCACCGGTGCGTATCCGGCGATGTGATCCATCCCGCGCCCCAGCCCCAGCACCGCCACCCGAACCCGGGAGGAGGCATTGAGCGATTCGGCCTTCAGGAACTGCGGCGCCTGTCCGGCGGCAAACAGGGCCGCGAGGGACGCGCTCGTTCGCAGAAACGCGCGGCGACCAGGCTGGGCGCACTCCACGGGAGAATGGGAGGGATTCATGGGATTTCACGAATCGAACCCCAATCCGAACGCGGCCTCAATGGAATCCGCTGTCGGAGGGGAGAATTTGGAAAGCAGGAAAGCAGAAAGGGGATGAGCAGCCGAAGAAAGAGGGACAATGGAACCTCCCAAGCGAACGGTTGGGACAGGCGTCGTGAGAAGCGGCTGATTCCCCCTCTCCCATTCCTGCTTTCCAGATTGGTCCTTCAGGCAAATCGAGCCGCGTAAACCGGCGGGAAATGATGCCCAAGGCTGGCCCAATCATCCCCACGGTTGGAAGAGACAAACACATTGCCCGTGGTGGAACCGATCACCAGATGGTCGCCCTGCAAATCGAGGGCATGCCGGAGGACGATGTCGTAGGCGTTCTGCTGCGGAAGCCCGTTTCGGAGCGCCTGCCAGTTCGCCCCGCCGTCCGTGGTGCGACACACACACATCGCACCGGCCGGCGCCATCCGCTGTTCATCGCTGGCGGCCGGGACCACCCAGGCGATTTTCGGATCCGCGGGGTCTGCGGCAATGGCAAATCCGAAATGCGCTGGTCCACCGGACTGCCCCACTTCCGACCAGGTCATCGCGCCATCGGTGCTGCGGAAAATGCCGCAATGATTCTGCTGCCACAGCACGTCGGGATTCGACGCGCACGCCACCAGCAAGTGCGGGTCATGGCCGACGTCGACATGAGGGTCGGGAAGGTATCCCGCCTTGAGGCCCTTGTTCTTCGGAGTCCAGGTCGCGCCGTCATCCGACGTTTCAAACACCCCGGCGCAGCTGATGCCCACCCGCACGCGGCGGGAATCGCGCGGATCCACGATGATGGAATGGATTCCCGCTTCATCGCGGCCCCCGCCGAACCAGAACGCCGGTCGCGACGGGTGACTCCACAGGCTCGTGTTCAACGCCCAGGTATCGCCCCCGTCATCCGATCGAAACAAGCCTCCCGGCTCGGTGCCCACATACAATCGGCCCGGTTGATCCGCCGGCCCCGGCTGCAGCACCCATAGGTACCGGGTGACGGCCGGGACGCCCGGTTTCACCTCGGTGCCCTCGGGATACGCGGGCACCTTCACCTCCAGCCACGTCGCGCCGTCATCCGACGAACGATGCAGCTTCTGCCCCCAATGCCCGTGATCCAAACAGGCCCAGAGACGGCCATCGCGTGGATCCCGAACAGCATACGACACGGGAATTCCTGGAAACGAAAC
>CANGMO010000067.1 GCA_947454295.1 Verrucomicrobiota bacterium
GATCGGCCGCCCCCGAAACAAAACCTCCGGGGCGGGTCACGCACCGGAGTGGATTCGGATATCAGGAAGCGCCTCCCTCCGGCTCAAGCCCGCTTGCGCAGGAGACGGTACGCCCCGAAGGAAACCAGGGCACCAGCGACAACAGCAGCCTCCGTAGCGGGTTCCGGAACGGCGGTGACGGACATCTGGCCGTTATAGACCCAGACGTTCCAGATCGCACCCGAGGTAGTTGTGGAGGCCAGCGTTTCGCCGCTGATCGGAGCGGCGTTGATATAGCCGACTTCAGATCCATTGGCGACCGAGTCGCTGAGGACGATCCAATACCGCGTGCTGGGATTCACCGCGAGGGACAAGCCCGAAAAGTCCTGCGTCGAAAGGGCCGCGCTGAGTGAGGAATCAACCTTCGATCCGACATCGTAGAGTTTGATGCCCGGCTTCAGGGATGAATCGCTCCATAGCGAAACGGAAAAGGTTCCAGTGGGATTGGTCCCCTTCTTCGCGACGACCTGGACATCAACAATGGACGTGGAAGAAGCGTCCGTGGAAAAGGATCCCGCAACCCAGTAGCCAACAGCGGGCAGCGAATGGGAACTGGCACTGGCGGCGTTGATCGTATCGAACAACACCACCTGCGCGACGGCAGGTGACACTCCAGCGGGTGCGGCGACGAGGGCGGCAATGAGGAAGCGACGGGAAACCGGATTCATGGTTGAGCGGGCAAAATGGATTCAAAGACAACGACCAGCCCTCTACTTACCCGATCTCCAGCTACTCCGACAATTCACTGAAGGGCGCATTCTTCGCCCCATCCCAACAGGTCATCCCTAGGGCTCTTCATCCCGATCCACCGGAGAATCCCACCGCCTCCACGACACGAAATCACCCACTCACCCATTTCAACCCGACAGCGCCGCTGCCGGACCCGCACCACTTCGCGGGGACCTCGATCTTTCCACACCAAGTGTCAGGTGGCCCCCACTCGTCATGGAGTCCGGTGAGGAGCGAAGCGTCTCACCGGTTTGGAGCCGTAACCGGAACACGACGTGAAGGAACGCCTCAATTCGTTGAAATTGGAATCACCCTTCAGGGCTTGCGGAATACGTGAGGCATTCCACCTGGGGTTGCACCCTGGCTACAACGAGGTCGGGCCTACGGCCCTTGGCAGGCATCCACTCGCCCACTCGCCCACTCGCCCGCCAAGCCTCTGAATCACGGTTTTAATTGACTGAATGAACCGTTCATTCATTTTTTAACCCGTGCCTCGTTTGCGTGCCACCCTCTCCGGAAAACGTCTCCAGGAACTGGTGACGGCCGCATTGGAAGTCTTCTGCCGGCGCGGGTACGAGCGGTCGCAGGTGGCCGACGTGGCCAAGGTGATGGGGGTTTCCCCGGGGACGATCTACCTCTATGTGGAGGGCAAGGAGGCGCTCTTCGATCTGGTCATCCGGCACAACGCTTCGGAGAACTCGGAATGGCTTGAGGAGCTCAAGATTCCCGTTCCCACCCCGCGAAAGGGCGCCACGGTGGAGTTCCTCCGAGAAGTCCTCGACCGAAAGGGCCAGTGGCCCCTGCTGGAAGCGGCGCTCGCAGCCCGTCGCACGAGCGACATTCGATCCGAACTCGATGGTGTGGTGCGGGAGCAATACCGGCTTATGACGCGTCATCGCGCCGGCCTCGTCCTCCTGACCCGCTCGGCCCTGGAGTTTCCCGGTCTGGCGGAAGTCTTCGTGCTGGGCCTAAGGAACCGGCTCCTCGAGCACCTCAGCCGGTATCTCAAGTCCCGCATCAAGGCCGGCCAAATACGCCCGTTGGCAGACGTGGCTGCCACCGCGGCCGTCCTCACCCAGACCATCGCATGGGCCAATCTTCAGCGTCCGTTTGATCCCGGCCTCAGCGCCTTCAGCGAACCCACCATTGAGGACTCCACGGTGGATCTCCTCGTCGCCGGCCTCCTGCTTCCCGCCTGAATCCCATGCACGTCTTCGACCTCCTGTTCGGCAAACAGCATTCCTTCGCGGAGCGCTCCCTCTACACCACCATCGAGGTCGGCATCCGCTACTTCCTGTTTGCCGGTATCGCCTGGTTCCTTGGCTACAAGCTGTTCCGCACCCGCTGGCTTCACCGCAAGATCATCGCCCGCTTCCCGGAATCCGCCGAGGTGCGCCGCGAACTGGGCTACTCCCTGCTGACGCTGGTCATCTTCGGCATCATGGGAGCCGCCACCGTCACCGCCTCACGCGCGGGCTACACGCAGATGTACTGGAAGTTCTCCGACCACAGCCGCGCTTGGTTCTTCGCCAGCGTCGCCTGCGCCATCGTCGTCCATGACACCTACTTCTACTGGACCCACCGCCTGATGCACCACCGCCGGCTGTTCGCCGTCTTTCATCGCGTGCATCATCTGTCCACCAATCCCTCCCCCTGGGCCGCCTACTCCTTCGCCCCGGCCGAGGCCGTCGTCGAAGCGGGCATCTTCCCGGTGGTCGCGCTGGTGATGCCCATCCATCCCGCCGCCTTCGGCTTGGTCATGCTCTGGCAGATCGTCTTCAACGTCGCCGGCCACACCGGATACGAGTTCCACCCGCGGTGGCTCATGAAGACGCCGCTCCGGTTCCTTCTCAACACCCCGACCAATCACGTGATGCACCACGAGAAGATGCGCGGGAACTACGGGCTCTACTTCAACGTCTGGGACCGCCTCATGGGAACCAATCATCCCGAGTACGAATCCCGCTTCACCGAAGTCACCTCCCGTCCTATCCCGGCTGCGAGAGTCTGAAGCTGAATCCTGAGTTTCTAACCACAGATGGACGCAGATGAACACAGATTCAGAGTGAGATCCGTTGAGTAGCCCGAGGTGGATTTGGCGCTGCAGCACTTCCCCCCTTCAACGCTTCAGCCTTTCAGCGCTTCAACCAGCATTCCCGCCCTCCCCATGCAACTCCGCCACCTTCTCCCCGCCCTGCTCCTCGCCGCCACCACGCTGAGTGCCGCCGAATTTGCCCTGCGCGATGGCGACACCCTCACCTTCCTCGGTGACAGCATTACCGCGGCGCGCGGCTACACCAAGATCGTCGAGCATTACACGCTGATGCGCTTTCCGGAGCGCCACGTTCGCTTCATCAATGCCGGGCAGGGCGGCGACACGGCGTACGGCAGCCTTCAGAGACTCGAACGTGACGTGCTGTCGAAGGGCACCACCGTCCTCACCGTCGCCTTTGGCATCAACGATATCGGCTGGGGCACCAAGGCCGACGACGAACACCGGCAGAAGTACCTCGACGGCATTCGCGAGATCGTCACCCGCAGTCAGAAACGCGGCATCCGCGTGTTCATCTGCTCACCCGCCATCACCGCCGAATCACCCGACACCGCGGAGATCGGCTATCTCCAAAAGATGACCGACGACGGCCTCGCCCTGGCGCGGTCACTCGGCGCGGACACCATCGACCTCACCCGCGGCATGCGCGAGATCCAGCGCCGCGTGGTCGCCGCCAACAAGAGCGAGAAGGATCCTCAGAAACACACCCACCTCCACGTCAGCGACGGCGTGCATCTCAACGACCTCGGCCAGCTCGCCATGGGCTACGCCATGCTGCGCGGTCTGGGCGCTCCTGCCGATGTGTCGTCAGCGTGCGTTGACGCCGCGACCGGACGAACGGTCGCCGCCGGCAACTGCAGCGTCTCCGGAATCCAGCGGCTTTCCGACGGCGTCCAATTCATCCGACACGATCGCGGGCTGCCGCTGAACCTCGGCATCTTCAGCGCGCTGAATCATCGCTGGATTCCCATTCCTGATACACTGAACGGGTATCGACTCCAGGTGACCGGACTCGAAGCCGGCGACTACGAGTTGCGCGTCGAGGGACGCCTGGTCGGTAAGTACAGCGCGGATCGACTGGCCCGCGGAGAGAACATTGCCTCGGCCACCTCCAACGGCTGGGAACCGGGCGGCCCGTGGGATGCACAGTCCGACGCGGTGAAGGAAATCGTCGATGCCCGGGACAAGGCCTGGGGAGGCGAACACTTCCGCCGGCAGTTCAACGATAACAATCCCGCTTCCGCCAAGATTCAGCGCCAAGCCCAGGCGGCCGACGACGCCCTCGTCACCCTCGCCCGCTCCATGGCCAAACCCTACCCCTACCACTTCGAACTCCGCAAAGCCGCCCCCGCTTCCTCATCAACGAAGTAGCCCCCCCTGGGAGCGCCGGCATCCTGCCGGCAAGTCGGATCCAATTTGGAACCCACGAACGCAGGCGGAGAAAACAACCAAGACGCCAAGACGCCAAGAACCGCCACCGCTTCGTCTTCAAACTTTGGACGTTGGACCTTGGACCAACTCCCCTCCGCAGACTTTCGACTTTCGACCTTAGACTTTCGACTCTCCCCGGGCCAACGGCCCAACCACTCCACAGCCTGGGGCAACGCCCCAGGTTCACCCATCCCATGCTCAAGCGCTGAAAGCGCGCCCCACCCGGAGCGCCGGCATCCTGCCGGCAAGTCGGATCCAATTTGGAAACCAGGAAAGCAGGATGGGAAAACAACCAAGACGCAAAGACGCAAAGAACCGCCACCGCTTCCTCTTCGAACTTGGGACGTTGGACCACGGACATTGGACAAACTCCCCTCCGGCGACTTTCGACCTTCGACTTTCGACCTTCGACTTTCCCCTTCCCCTCGTCTTCCACCTTCCCCCCGCGCCTCCGTCGGGTGACAGTATCCGGACATGTCACCGTGGAGATGCCTCCCGTTTCTGGCGCTGCTGCCGGGCCTCCTGCTCGCCGCTGCGGAAACCGACCGCGCGTCGGCTCCGGCGCCGGCGCCCGCCATGCGTTCCTACGACGACTGGGTGGCAGCCTGCCAAAATCTGCCGTCCAACCGCCGTCTTCGCGGCGCCGTTCCCCCGCCGTCCGCCCTGCCCCTGCCCCGCTTCGCCGAGTTCGGGGACGTGCTCTCCGCCTTCGTCACCCAGAGCAAAACCGGAATCCTCGGCCAGACCAACCGCTGGATCGGTGCCGCCCCCACCACCAACGCCTTCTTCAATACCGAAACCGCGTATTTCCTCGCGCCCGACGCCCCGTCCGCGGCCTTCCTCCAACTCTTCGTCCCCAACGCCCGCGGCTCCCGGAACACACCAGCCATTCCCTTCCAACCCTTCGCCGCCAAGGTGGAGGTTCCGGAGAACGCCGAGATCTACCTGCATGCGGATCTCCACGGCGACATCCGATCCCTGCTGGCCGACCTCGCCTGGCTGAACCGCAACGGCTACCTGCGCGGCTTCGAGGTTATCAAACCCGGCTTCCACCTGGTGTTCTTCGGCGACTACACCGACCGCGGCACCTACGGCGTCGAGGTCCTCTACACCCTGCTCCGACTCAAGCTCGCCAACCCCGACCGCGTGCACCTGAGCCGCGGCAATCACGAGGAGGTCTCCATCGCCGCCCGCTACGGGTTTCTCAGCGCGGGCCGAGTGAAGTACGGCGCCGACTTCGACGTGGTGAAGGTGCTGCGAACCTACGATTTCCTGCCGGTGGTGATCTGGCTCGGTTCAGGCGGGAATTACATCCAGTGCAACCACGGCGGCATGGAACCCGGATTCGATCCCCGCCGGTTGCTCGGCGCCGCGGGACCCGTGGCGTTCCAATTCCTCGGCACGCTGACCCAGCAGCACTTCCTCACCACCCATCCCGACTGGTTCAAGCCCGAGGAATCCCGCGCCCGAACCGAATTCAGCCGAACCGCCCTCGACTTCCGTCCCGTCGATCCCATCACCCCGGTGACCCTGGGCTTCATGTGGAATGACTACACCCTCACCTCGGATGAACCCGGCTTCGCCATCGATCCGGGTCGGGCGTTTGTCTACGGTCAGTCGACGACCCGCTACCTGCTGGAACAAACCCGCACCGGGAGCAATGTCGTCCAGGCGGTGTTCCGCGGACACCAGCAGTCCTCGGCGCCCAATCCCATGATGCGCCGCCTCCTGGCTGGACGCGGCCTGTTCCGTCACTGGCAAAAAGGCGATTCCCTCGCCCGCGCCACTGCCACCGCTCGCGATCTGGAGCAGATCCTGGAGACCGCCCCCGAGCGCGCCATACCGTCTGGATCCGTCTGGACCCTGAACATCTCCCCCGACGGCGCCTACGGCGAAGCCAATGGTTTCGACTACGACACCTTCGCCCTCCTCAAGACCGCGAGGAACTTCGCCGACTGGCGCGTGAAAGTGGTCAACGTGGACATCCCGCAGTAGCGCTGGCGCCGCGGCGCCGGTCGCGGTTGAAGCGTTGAAGGGCTGAAGCGCTGAACCGTTGAAGAGGAAAGCCGCCCCCTTTCGGAGTGCGGCGGGAAGCAACGCGCCACGCCGCTTTACCCCGCCCCCAGGCGCAAGAGGCCAACCCAGCCATCCCATCATCCGACACCACGAACTAAGAATTCCGTCGTACGGTTCGCCACCCGTGCCGCCAAGCCGCAAACGCCAAGAGGCCCAATCCTGCCACCCCAACGAACGCCTGCGGTTCGGGAACCGACGACACCGTGAGTGCTGCCGTGGAGGATGTAAGAGGACCACTCCAGGATCCGCCGGAGTACAGGGCGAAGCCGATACTACCCGGGAGGACACTGCCGTCGGAGCCCCACAACACCGCCCCGCTCGAGTTCGAGGCCACGACGTAATACAGGGTGTTTGGAGTCAGCGACACGTGGAGCCCAGAGAGGGTCTTCGTCTCATAGGCCCCGGAGATGGAGGCATCGGGAATGGTGCCGAGGACTGCGATTTGACTATTGGGAACACTGGATGCCGAGTCCCAGAGACTGACGGTCAGGGTGCCCGTTCCCGAGGGGTTGGCCAGATCCAGCGAAACCGAGGTGATCACCGCGGAATCGGTGGTGAGAAAACTCTGAGCCACGGTGAGGCTCGACGTCTCAAACTGCCCGGTATGCGGAGCTCCCGTCGTGTTGTTCAACAAGAGCGTCTGTGCCTGCACGGCGGTGGAGGCAACGCCGATGACGATCAGAATGCTTCCAAGGTTCATGCACCCATTTCGCAACCCGACCGAATCCCGGTCAATGCGAAGGACGTTCCGCGGATTGGCAAACCCTTGTCCCCAATTGGCGCCCCCTCATCGCCTCAAAGAGCGTCACTCCTGTGCCGATCGGAGCGTTGAAGCGCATTGCTATCGGAGTACGGAGGGAAGCGCCGCGCCACGCCGCCTTAGCCCGCCCCAAAAACCCAGGAAGTCCCCCCACCTCACCTACAACCATCCACGCACCACTCACCGCCCCCCGATCTCCGAACCCCCATTTTCCATCTCCGATTTCCCATCGCCGCATTCAAATCATCGCCGTTTCGGCGCCACAACCGGCGTCAGCCTGTCCGTGACGAAAATCAAATCAAACGAAGACCGCGGGGGAAGGATCAGGAAGGAGCCTGCGTTGGCAGTCAGCGACTTGGGTGTGGTCAACCAGTTGGCGGCCGGGGCCGGCATCCCGGCGGAACGGATGTCGATGAGAAAGGGCGCGGAACCAACCGTCGCGACCACGTCATCCAGGCTTTCGGCTGCCTTGGTGGAACGCGGCGGCCCGTCGGCGGGATAGGCCGCGCACGAGCCCACAATGACCAGATCCGCCCCCAGCGTGTGGCGAAGGAACTGCCCCATCGCCGCGGGCGGCTGATCAAACACATCCCACACGCCGCCTAGGGTGGGTGCATTCTTAACGTGCGCATTGTGGGCAAACAGGAGAACCCGTCCCGACGGCCCCTCCTGCCCCAGGGCCCAAAGCACATTCTCCGCCATGGCGGCATCCCGCGCAGAGACGCCCTTCCACGCCCCGCTCGGGATTTGACCGGGTCGCGCCTCCGGCGGACTGACCCGAAACATCTGATCCGCCTGCCGGGCCACGACCGCATTGCGATGAGCCCGCTCGTACGCCGAGTTGGAGGACAGGGCGATCAGCCTGGGACGACTCCGTTCGAGCAGGCCAATAAGATCGGTGATGGCGCCCGTCAGTTCATCGTGCTCCGTCCGGCTGTAAACCGGCGGTCCATTCCCCGGACCCGGCAGGCGCGCCAGATGGGGTTCCAGCCGGACCCGCAACGGCGCCGCGTTCTCGGGAAGGGTCTTCTCAAGATACCCCAGCGCCGCACGAATGGGCGCGGGCGACGGATAGGAATTGCCCAACCCGCCCAGGCCGAGATCGATTCCATAGAACCGCAATTTCCAGGAATGGGTGGAATCCGCGTTGTACGCCTTCATCCACAGAAGCAGCTCCTCGTCTTCAGCGCTGGGCAGGAACCCCAGTTGCGGCATGGCAGCCGAGTGGCCGTCGATGAAGTCCGAAACCGCGCTGCCATCGGTGAAGCTGGATTCCGTGGCCAGCGCCGTGAACCCCGCCTCCTCCACCAGGAACTGGAACAACCGATTCCGAACCGCGAGCGGCTGATGCACCCCATGGGCCGGCTCCCCGAGGGCCACGACGCGCGCGGATCCGATGAGCGGCTTCAGCCGGCGCCAATCCTCATGCCTGGGCCCCGCCTCAATCGAATGCAGCGGCACCGCTTGGCTCCGCGCCCACGAGACAAACGCCTCTCTGCCTCCTCCCTCCTCCGCCCGTACCAATCGGCACCCTGCCAAAACAACCACGCACGCGCCGAGACCAACGCGGCACCAGCGCATCCCCAAAAACAATCCCGAGTAAGCCTTCACCCCGTTGACTACCAACTTCTCATACCACTTGTTTCAACTTTCCCAAGCCAACCTCCCGCGCCCAGCGCAACGCCCAGCAACGATCGATCGCCCCCGGTAGGGCCAGAGCCGCCGCTCTGCCGCACCCGAATCGCCAAGGCAGGATGGCGACGGCGTTAGAACATTGAATCGCAGTGGAGTTGAAGCGTTGAAAGTTGAAGGGCGGGGAGGAAACGAACCACGTCCTTTCGGAGTGCGGCGGGAAGCAACGCGCCACGCCGCTTTACCCCGCCCCAATACCCAAGTAGTCCCCTATTTCCGCGCCGTTCAACGCCCCCGACCTCCCATCTCCCGTCCCCCATCTCCCATCGCCGAAGATGTCAAAAGTATAGATCTGACCCCATCCGCCCCAC
>CANGMO010000068.1 GCA_947454295.1 Verrucomicrobiota bacterium
GATTCTTACCGTGGCTGTCTTCACTTTTCTTCTCCAGAGGTATTGGGTCTTCCGCCCGGCTGTGGAACCATCCGCCCCATGAACGAAGTGACTGCACTTCCATTCAATCGTCCGTACCTGACCGGTGGCGAATCCGCGAACATCGCGGAGGCCTGCCGGCGGGGGCATCTTTCCGGAGATGGGCAGTTCACCGCACAATGCAGCCGGTGGCTGGAGCAGCAGACAGGCGCCCGGCGCGCCCTGCTGACCCACTCGTGCACCGCCGCCCTGGAGATGGCAGCACTCCTCGCCGAGCTGACCCCCGGTGACGAGGTGATCATGCCGTCCTACACCTTTGTCTCCACGGCGAATGCATTCGTCCTGCGGGGAGCGGTGCCGGTATTCGTGGACGTGCGTTCCGACACGCTGAACCTCGATGAGCAACTTGTGGAGGCGGCCGTCACGCCGAGGACGCGCGCCATCGTTCCCGTCCACTACGCTGGCGTTGCCTGCGAAATGGATGCCCTTTGCGCGACCGCCTCGAAACACAGCCTCATGGTCATCGAGGATGCCGCCCAGGCCATCTTCTCCCGCTACAAGAATCGTCCGCTGGGAGCGATTGGCGACCTTGGCGCCCTCTCCTTTCACGAAACGAAGAACATCAACTCGGGTGAGGGCGGGGCCCTGCTGGTGCGCGATCAGGCACTGTCCGAGCGCGCCGAAATCCTTCGGGAAAAGGGAACCAACCGATCCCGGTTCTTCCGTGGCCAGGTGGACAAGTACACCTGGGTGGACCTCGGATCTTCCTACCTGCCAAGCGAGCTGATTGCCGCCTTCCTTGCCGCGCAGATCGACAATGCGGATGGCATCACGCAGCGTCGGCTCGCCCTGTGGAATCGCTACCACGAAGCGTTTGCCCCGCTGGAGACGGCGGGACGCCTGCGGCGCCCGGTGATCCCCGCGCATTGCACCCACAATGCGCACATGTACTACCTGCTGCTGCGAAACCTTGAAGACCGCACCCGGTTCATCGCCCGGATGAAGGAACGCGGCATTCACTGTGTGTTCCACTATCTGCCCCTGCATTTGTCTCCCCAGGGATTGCGATCCACCCGCGCCGCGGGCGACCTGCCGGTGACGACGGATATTGCGGATCGATTGGTCCGCCTTCCCTTGTGGCTGGGGCTCGAGCCGCACCTCGATCGCGTCATCTCCGAGGCTACCGCAGCGCTCGCCGCCAACTGAGTCGTCCAACGAGCCCGGCGATCAAGGCATCCCGGATCTCACCATTGCGGTGGCCGCAGCCGGGCTGGTCGGCGCCCGATGATAGATTCGAATGTAGTAGCCACTGCTCCAGGCCGGCAACCAGCTGGGTCCAGACCAGCGGGCGGTTGAGGCCACTTCCACATAGCCGCGGGTGAGCAACGCGGCGGAGCCATCGAACCAAGTGCTCTGAAGCAGGAGCACCAGTTCGGAATCGCAGAAATCCTCCACGTTTTCCGGGCATTCGATCTGCATGCGGGAGTAGTCGTCCATCAGGATCATCCCGTTGTTGGGCACCTGGATCTTCGCCCCGGGAAATCGCGCCAGCGTCCCGGCCACCAGCGACCGTGCGGTCGTGAACGACACACCGCGGGCGGCCGCGCACGCCATGGTCGCGGCGTACCGCACTTCCCCAAGACCGAACACCACACAGCCCACCGCGATACACCGAAGCGCACCCCGCCACGCCGTCCGGGCTTCGAGCGACAACAAAATCAACACGGCGAGATAGAACGGGGCGAACAGCGCGGCATTGTAAAAACGGGCCGGGGCTCGGAGGGAAAAATACCAGGCGGCTCCGACGAACAGAAGCCATCCCGCTCCGGCCAGCCAGAGACAGCCGCATCGCTCCCGATGGCGCCAATACCAGGCGGCGGCCCCGGCGATGCCGGCCAGAATGAGCATCCCGCAGAAGGGGGCGCGGCCGGAGAGCAGCAGGTTCGAGAGGGAGCCCCATGCCTGGACGATGATGGGCTCCACCACGCGGCTCATGCCGTTCAGGATCGCCCCGACACCCAGCCCGCTCGCGCTGACCACACCTAGAAAAATCGCTGCGGAAATAACCCCCGCCACCGTCAGGCAGCGTACCGCCCCAAGGAACCTCCATCGCAGGCCTGCATACATGGTCACGAGGGCGACCGAAAGAATCGCCGCCACCGGATGCGCCGCACCGATGACACCCAGGGCCAGCCCGAGGACTGCTGGATGCCACCGCTCCCGGATTCGCAGCAGGCCCACGACGGTTAGAGCCTGGACCATTCCCACAAACGCCTCCGGGCGTCCTTCCATCGGATTGCCGCTTTGCCCACCGATCGCGAAGAGCAAGAGCAGGACGAGCCACGCACGCCAGCGGCCTAGTTGGTCTCGGTGGCTCTCGAGGATTTTCAGGAACACCCACCCCCAAGCGAAAAGCTGGATCCCTCGCATCAACGCCACGATGACGAAGGCCCATCGGGGATCGGGCGACGGCATGCAGGAGCCAACCAGCCAGTGGAACAGGGGCGGATAGGTCACCACCCGATCCACCCCGGCTGGATCCAGTCCTCGGTATCGGTAGGCCGGATGCGTCAGGCCATGGCCCTGCGCAAAGCGGATGGCTGTACCCATGAACAGCTGCGAATCCTGGCATGGAATGGGCAGACACCACCACGCCGAGACAAGGAGATATGCCGAGAGCAGGCAGGTTCCGAGGACAACCACCCAGCGCGCGCGAAATCGCTCGTGGGCTGCAAGGTGCGTCACTGGGTTGGGTACTGGCATTTCAGTCATGCCGCGGGCTTGGGACGGACACGCCAGCCCCATTGCACCGTGCAAACGTCCGGGGTAGCGAGTCATTTCTGGAACGAATCCGCAAGAATTGCCCACCAGCCGGCATTTCCAGTCTTGGGTCCATGCCCGCCCGTTCGTAGCTTGAAGACGCACCCTGACTCTCATGGAAGCCGAACCCATCGCATCCGCCTGGATTGCCCCAGCCCCGCAGCCCCTGCTGATTCGCGATTTCTTCACGCGGACCCGGACCTGGGCGCCGGACCGAACCATCAGCTATCGCAACCTCCGCACCCTGACCTACTCCGCCTGGATGAAGCGGGTGGAGCAGGCGGCGCGCGTTCTCCGGGATGCCGGCGTCCGACCGGGAGTGCGCGTCGGAGTGCTCGACTGGGACAGCCACCGGTACCTGGAGTTGTTCTTTGCCATTCCGATGCTCGGTGCCGTGCTGCACACGGTGAACGTACGTCTCACCCCGGATCAGATGGCCTACACCATCCGCCACGCCGAAGACACGGTGCTGATGGTCCATCCGGATTTTCTGAAGGTCGCCGAGGAAATGGCCCCGCAGCTTCCCGGGATCAACACCTGGATCTCCCTCTCCGACGAGGGCGTTACACCCGTCAGCACCCTTCCCTTCCGCGGCGACTACGAAGCCCTGCTCGCCGCCGCCCCCGCAGGATTCGACTTTCCCGACCTGGATGAAAACACAGTCGCAACCCTGTTCTACACCACGGGAACCACGGGCGATCCGAAGGGTGTCTATTTCACCCACCGGCAGATCGTGCTGCACGCCACGACCGGCGCGCTGACCTTCGCGGTCCATTCGCAGCCGCTCACACTCAACGATCACGACGTCTACCTGCCGCTGACCCCCATGTTCCACGTCCAGGCCTGGGGCTTTCCCTACATGGCGGTGATGCTGGGATTGCAGCAGATCTATCCAGGGCGCTTTGAGCCATCGATGATCCTCAGTCTGCTGGAGCAGCATCGCGTCACCATCTCGCACTGCGTCCCCACCCTGTTGCAAATGCTCCTGCATCATCCCGAATCGTCCTCAGTGAACTGGTCGCGGTTGAAGATCGTGATCGGCGGTGCGCCGTTGCCGATCGGACTCGCGCAACTGGCCCGCAGCCGGGGCATTCAGATTCTCGGTGGCTATGGGATGTCGGAAACCGGTCCGCTGGTGGCCGTCTCCCACGTCAAACCGGACCACCCGCTCGACCCCGGCACCTCCCCCGCTGACGCGCTCGACGTGGTGACCCGCACTGGCTTTCCGATGCCGCTGGTGGACGCCGGAATCATGGACGCCGCCGGCACCCTGCTCCCGCCCGGGCGCGAGCACGTGGGCGAACTGGTCCTCCGGGCCCCATGGCTTACCGCCGGCTATCATGGTCAACCCGAAGCCAGCGCCGCCCTGTGGCGCGGTGGGTGGCTCCACACGGGGGACATCGCCTACCTCGACACCGACGGCTACATCCGCATCACGGATCGCCTCAAGGACGTCATCAAAATCGGCGGCGAATGGATTTCATCGCTCGAACTCGAGAACTGCCTGAGCCAGCACGAGGCGGTCAAGGAAGTGGTCGTCGTCGGAGTTCCCGATCCGAAGTGGGACGAGCATCCCCACGCCGACGTCGTGCTGCGTGCGGGGTTCGAGGACCAGGTGACGCCCAAGGCTCTGGCACGCTTCCTCCACCGGTTCGTCGAGGAAGGCACGCTTCACAAGCGGGCCATCCTCACCTCCATTCGCATCGTGCCGGCAATCGCACGAACCAGCGTCGGCAAATTCGACAAAAAGCGCCTGCGGGCCGAGCTGGCAGCCGGGTTGAAGAGATAGCGGGTGGGGTGCGGCCCCAGCTTATGACGGTTCAATGCTTCGGGAGTGGGGTGAACGGGCGGGAAAGTCCGCAAGTGGGCGAGTATGTGAGTGGGTAGGTGTGAAAGCGGCAGAGCACTTTTCCTGGCCTAGCTTTTTCCAATCCACAAAGCACCCCAGCAAGCACTCGCCCACTCACCCCGTCTCCCATCTTAGATCACCGTTCACCGATCACCGCGGCGGACGCGCACTCACCGTCTGCACCGCCCCGTTCACCCGCAGCTGCACCGATTTCGGTCGTGTCGAGGTGATCCGATATTCCGTGACCCGGCCGTGGTTCCACGCCAGATCGACCGTAAATCCACCGCGGGCCCGAAGGCCGCGAACCGAACCCGAGTCCCAGGACGGTGGCAACGCAGGCAGCAGCTCAATCTCCCCGGCATGCGATTGCAGGAGCATTTCGGCGATGCCAAGCGTTCCCGCCGTGGTGCCATCGATGGCAAAGATGTTCTGCGACGCCCCCGCGATGCCTCCGCGCGAATAGCTCATGAGGTTGCGGTCTGAATCGGAGACCACAAGGTTTCTGAGTGCATCCCCCGCTGCCGAACCCGCGCCCAGCCGGGCGAAGTAGCACACCGAATTGCCGGCGCTCCACTCGACGTCCTCCCAGTCCTTCCGCTGCAGGCGGAGCTGGAGGGATTTCTCCGCCGCCCGCGCCAGATCGGGAGTCCCGCGCGGCGTGATCTGGGCAAAGGGTGCAAGTCCCACCAGATGGCTGGTGTGCCGATGATTGGTCTCACCGCCGTCATCCAGATGGAACCACTCCTGCAGCTGGCCATTGCGTCCCACGCGATACGGAGGCAATTGCGCGCGCATCGATTCCAGCCGCTGCCGCAATCCCGCATCCCGCCCCAGCACCCGCGAGGCCTCAATGCAGGCAGTGAAGAGCTCGTGAATCACGGCGCGATCATGCACGCATCCCGGCCCCAGTTCCCCGCCGCGCTCCGGGGACACCGACGGGCCGCTCACCAAGGCACCGACCTTGGGATCCCGGTAGAGATACTCCGCAAAGAACTCCGCCGCCTCCTTCAACACCGGATAGGCGCGTTCTGAAAGGAACTCGCGATCACCGGAAAAGAGGTAGTGCTCCCAAAGGTGCGTCGCGATCCACGCGCCGCCGGTCACGTGCAGGCCCCACCCTTCGCTCCACCCCGGAGCAGTAAACCCCCAGGCATTGGAAAACACGTGGCAAACCCAGCCGTGTTCGATGCCATAAACCGTCCTAGCCGTCCGGCGCCCGGGAGCACGCAGGGAATCCACAAAGCGAAAGAGCGGCTCGCCGCACTCGGCGAGATTCGCCACCTCGATGGGCCAGTAGTTTTGCTCGGTGTTGATGTCGAGATGGTAGTCGCAGGTCCATCCCATCTCCGCCGCCAGGCCGTCGTTCCACAGTCCCTGCAAATGCAGTGGCAGCGGTGAATCCCGGCGGGATCCGGCGATGACCAGATACCGGCCAAATTGAAAGTAGAGCGCCGCGAGCCCTGGATCATTCCGCCCGCGCGCGAAGGCTTGGAGTCGTTCGTCCGTGGAGTCACCGCCAAACCCGGCCCCGCCGAGATCGAGTCGAACCCGCCGAAACAGCGCCCGGTGGTCGCCAGTGTGGCCGCTCTGGATGCGGAGCCAACCCTTACGCGCCGCGGCATCCACTTCCGCGTCACTCAGTCGAGCCGGATTGGCTCCGCGGAAATCGGTGTGCAACCCGACGAACACCGTGACCGCGTCCGCCCCCTGCACCCGCAGCACGTCCCCGTCCGAGCGAACCACGCCGCCCTCCTTGACGACGCGAACGCGTCCCTCGAATCCCACGCCGGTCTTGCCGTCGCTGTGCTTGGACTCCCACGCATGGCCGCGCAGCACCAGGCCATCCACGCCCGCCGTTGACACCTCCCAGGGAAACCGACCGCCACGATATCGCGTTTCAATCGAAACCGCTCCCGGCTGACTCGCCGTGAAGCGCACGGCGATCACCCCGTCGGGATGGCTCGCCAGAATCTCACGTCGATATCGGACGCCACCGGAATTGAAGGTTACCGTGGCCATGCCGGCATCAAGATCCAGCTCGCGGCGGTATCCGGCGACATTGGTGGAGACGCCCAACTGCGTCAGCAGCAGGTCGCCCGCCGGCAGACAGGTGCCGTAGTTCAGCTCGCGACCGAGCATCTTTCCGAGCCACGGCCGGGCGGAGGCATACTCCCCCGCCGCAAATCGACTGCGAATTTCGCGAAACGCCTCGGCGCCCCCGGACGGATTGTGCTGATCACTCGGGCCACCCGACCAGAACGTCGACTCATTCAACGCCAGCCGCTCCTCCGTCACGCCACCGAACACCATCGCCCCCAACCGGCCATTCCCTACCGGCAACGCCTCCAGCCAGCGCGTCGCCGGCTCGCGATACCACAGGGCGGTGGGCGCCTCCGCCTGGGATGAAAGGCCAGTCAAGAGCACGACACTCCACAAGCACGCCCGTGCCACCATCCGCCAGGCGGTACCTGCCACTGAAAGAACTCGGTTCATGAGGAAACTTGGGGGGGGCTCACTGCGCGGTCCATCCGCCGTCGATGACAATGTCGGTGCCGGTGATGAACCCGGATTCCTCGCGACACAAATGCACGGCGAGCGCGGCTATTTCCGAAGGCTGTCCAAATCGCCCCACGGGAATCCGGGCGCGAAACTGTTCACGCAGTTCCGGATTTTGCATCAGCGGGGCATTGATCTCGGTGTCGCAGACGCCGGGACTGATCCCCACCACGGTGATGCCCTCGGACGCCAGCTCCAGCGCGAGGGCGCGATTCAATCCCAGCAACGCCGTCTTGCTCGACGAATACGCGGTCCGGCCGGGGAGCGAGATGTGGGACATCATCGACGTGAGATTCAGGATCCGGCCATATCCGCGGCCGGTCATGCGGGGCACGAACTGCCGGCACATGAGGAACACGCTGGTGAGGTTGGAATCGAGCACACTCCGCCATTCCGGGAGGGTGAAGTCGACCAGCGGCTTGCGGAGATTGATGCCCGCATTGTTCACCAGGATGTCGAGGCGGTCGCCCAGCCGCTCGGCGAACGATGCCCCGAGTGCCATCACAGCGGCCTCATCGGAGACATCCGCCAGGAAAATCTCGGCGCGACCGCCACGCTCGCGAATGGCGGCGGCGGCGACCTCCAGACGATCGCGGTCGCGCGCCACCAGGGCCACGGTGGCCCCGGCCGATGCCAGGGCTTCGGCGATGGCGCGACCGAGTCCGCGACTGGCACCGGTGACGAGGGCGGTTCTGCCGCGGAGCGGCGCATCGGGTGTCATGGCCGCCACGCTAGGAAGCCCCCACCCGCGCGCCAAGCGGCAAACTCACTCCGCGGTGAGAGCCGCACGGGCGTCGTCGAGTGACCCGGTCTTCTCGAGGAAGTAATCGTAGCCGCCGGCGTAGGGCATGATCTTGCCGCCCGAGACGTGAAGCACCTTGGTGGCAAGACGGCGGATGAAGTGCACGTCGTGGGAGATGAACAGCAGCGTGCCCTCGTATTTTTCGAGCGCCAGCGTCAGCGATTCCACCGTCGTGATGTCGAGGTGGGTGGTCGGCTCGTCCATGAGCAGCAGATTGGGCGGATCGACGAGGAACTTGATGAGATTCAACCGACTCTTCTCACCACCGCTCAGCACGCCGGTCGGCTTGTAGATTTCCTCCCGGCGGAACATGAACGACCCAAGGATCGCCCGGGCCTCGTCCTCACGCAGCATCGGCGCGCTCGCAAGGCACTCCTCCAGCACGGTCTTGTTGGGATCGAGCGTTCCGGCGCGATGCTGGCTGAAGTAGCCCAGTTTGGCGTTGTGCCCGAGGTCGCGAACCCCCTTCTGGGGCTCGACCACGCCGGCAATGATCTTGAGCAGGGTCGACTTGCCCGCGCCATTGGGCCCCACCAGCACGGTGCGCTCGCCGCGCTCCACGGTCAGGTCGAGTCCCGAGTACACGACATTGGCCCCGTAGGCCATATGGATGCCCTCGAGCGAAATGGCGCGCTGGCCGCCGCGCGGCGGTGGCGGGATCTGGAAGCGGAACGGCTTGCGGGGAGGCGTCGGCTTCTCGATCAGCTCCATGCGTTCGATCTGCTTGAGCTTCGACATCGCCTGCGATGCCTTGGAGGCCACTGAACGGAACCGGTCGGCGAATTCCTGCAGCGCCTGGATCTCCTTCTGCTGATTCTTGTAGGCCGCCTGCTGCTGCTCGTAGCGCTCCTCGCGCTGGCGGAGGAAGTCGGAGTAGTTGCCGGTGTAGGCATGCAGACGACGGTCCGCGATCTCGTAGACCTCGGTGATGATCTCGTCCATGAACTGGCGATCGTGGGAGATCAGCAGCACCGCACCCGAATAGTTCTTCAGGTAGTTCTGCAGCCAGAGCAAC
>CANGMO010000069.1 GCA_947454295.1 Verrucomicrobiota bacterium
CGACCAGGCTCTGCTTGAAGCGCTCGTTGGGGAACAGCTCCTGGTTGGCCGGGTCGGCGACGCCAATGCCGTCGATGACGAAATTGTAGGGATATAGGTTCGGTTCCACCGGCCCCAGGGTGATGCTCCACACGCCGTTGGTATCCACCGCCAGCGGTTGGTTCGCCTTGAGGAACTGGCCGCTCAGTTCGACCCTCTTCGCATTCGGCGCACGGACGCTGAAGGTGACGGTCCGGTCGGCGTGGACGACCGGCGACGTGAGTGGTGCCGGGCGGTTTCCTTGGGCCATCGCAGCCATGCCGGTGCCGAGCAGGGCGGCCACCCCTCGAAGCAGGGAGGAGTTCATGGAATTACTTCGCCGATGCCGGCTTGTTGCGATCGAGGATCGACTCCTCGATGAGCGTGGCGACTCCGCGGGGATCTTCCTGTTGGGCCACGTGACCGCCGGGGAAGGTGCGGATCGTCCAGCCACGGGCCACGGCGCGCTGCCAGCTCTTGTCGGTCTTGGCGCGCTCCTCGGCCGACTTGTCCTTCGGCACGAATGCGACGTAGGTGACGTTCAACGCCTTCGCCGCCGGGTTCTTGTAGGCGACCGGCTGGTTGAAGCACTGGATGGAGTGTTTGACGCTGTGCGGCGGTTTGGCGTCGGCCTTGACCCAGGGTACCTGCATGAAGCCGTCGGTGAAGCGCTTCGGATCCACCGCGCCCCTGCTTCCGAAGAGATCCCAAAGTGACATGCCATCGTCGGGCACGGCGGCATCGAGGAAGACGACGTGCTTGATGCGATCGGGGACGCGGTCCATGACCCCGGTGATCACCATGCCGCCGTAGCTGTGACCGGTGAGCACGACATCGTGCAGATCCTCAAAAAGGATGAGGTTCACCACGTCGCTGATGTGCGTCTGGAGATCGACGTTGGTGCTGTTGAGATGCATCCGCTCGCCGAGGCCGGTGAGCGTGGCGCGATAGACGGTGTGGCCATCGTCCGTCAGGAACTTGCCGGCGCGCTTCCATTCCCAGCCGCCGGCCGTGGCGCCGTGGACCATCACGAAGGTTTCCTTGTCGGCGGCGTGGACGGCTGCGGTCGCGAACGACAGCAGCATGGAAAGCCCGGCCAGCAGCGCGGCGAGGCGGAGGGGATTCTTGTTCATGGGGTGATTCGAGGGAGACGGGGAGGGTTCAGCGGTCCTCGGGGAACATGATCTGCGCGGTCTGCCAAAGGTAGCGGCGCCAATTGAGCCATTCATGTCCGTGGGAGCTCAGCACCGAGAAGGTGCGAATGCCGTGGTCGTTGAAGACCGCCAGGGTGCGCTGGCTGTTGAGGAAGGCGATGTCGGTTTCGCCGACCCCGAAGTAGACCGGCATGCGGAAGCGCTCATTGATGTTGGTCTGGCTGAGCAGCGGCTTGAAGTTTTCCGCAAATACCGGGAGCTGCTCGGGCCAGTAGCCGGAACTGAAGACGTAGAGTTCTCCGAAGAGTTCGAGGTGCGTCAGACCGGTGTTCAGGGTCACGAATCCGCCCATGGAGAGTCCGGCGACGGCGCGGCCCTCACGACTGGTGCGCGTGCGGTAGTGGCTGTCGAGGTACGGCACGATGAGCTGGAGGTATTCCTTCGTGCACGCGTCGTCCTCGCCGAGCTTGGGCGGCTTGCCCGAGACCACATGACCGGTGTCAGGCATGGCCACGATCATTGGGCGCGCCTTCCCGGCGGCAATGAGGTTGTCGAGGACGCAATGGGTGAAGCCCTTTGCCGTCCAGTGGCTGTCGTTCTCGCCGCCGCCGTGGTTCAGATAGAGGACCGGATAGCGCTTCGCCGTATCGGTGTCGTAGCCCGGCGGCAGATACACGTGCATTCGCTTCTCCGTGCCCGCCGCGGTCGTGTAGTGAACCACTTCGACCCGTCCATGCGGGACGTCATTGGTGGCGTAGAACGAGACATCGGACGACACCGGCAGCGCGGGAAGGATGGGAACGAGATTTCGCGGAGTCGGCGGAGGACGGAAGCCGACACGACGTGGCGCGGCATTGGTTGGCGTCGTCGCCGCGGTTTGGGCCAGGGCGCTTGAGGCCGCGAGAATGAAGAGGAACGCGAGTTGCAGGAGATTCATGGAGACAGATGCTTCAAGCCAACCGCGAAGAAGCGGAGAAACGGGTGCGACGCGGATCAGTTCCCTACCGCATCCGTCAGGCGAACGGACAGGCCCTTGAGCGGTTGATCGTGGGAGTCGAGGACGCGCGCGCAGAAGTCCATCGCGCCGCCCCCGTTGACGACGGCGCAGCGCACAAGGTTGGCGCCCTTCCGAAGGGTCAGGCGTTTGGAGACGCCGTCGTCGATGACGGTCTGGCGATCGCCGTAGATGCCGATGACCTCGGCGCCATTCACCCACCAGACGGACGCCGCGTTGGATCCAATGGCCAGACGGGCATCCTTCACCTCCTCCGGGCAGTTCACCACGGTCACGCCCCAGAGCAGCACGTTGGAAGTGGGCTTCCCCAGCGCGCGAGCGAAGTGAAACAGGTTCAGGTTGTATTCGGTGGTGTCGACGGCGTGCCAAAGAAGCTCCGCGCCGCCGACCGTGACCTTGTCTCCGTCCTTGGGGATCACCGTCAGCTGGTTCGGAAAGTACTCCTTCCTCACAGCGGCTTGAACGGCGCTGTCGGTCAGCCCCGTGGTGGGAATCGGCTCCAGGATCAGCCAACGTCGGATGAACCCATCGGGGCCCGGAACACTTTCCGGGGTGGTCGGCGGTTTCAACGTGGGGGCGGCGGCAAGTCCGTCTGCCGCTCGAAGCCCGGAAGCTGGAGCGAAGGCCAGGGAAAGGACGAGGAACGCCAGGGAGGAGGCGAGGCGGCGCGTGATCATGGTGCTTTCAAAATCCAGCGGTGCTTGTTGCTGCCCGGATCAAACGTCGAAAGCGTGGCGAAGCTGGCCCCGATGGCCGAGAGGGCGAGCGGATCGCTTCGACCGGGAGCCGACTTCGGAACGAGGCGACACGTCCCATCCGTGAGGGCATCGACTCTCCACAGTTGCTCCGGCGCGCCGTTGAAGGCTGGCGCCACAGCCAGCTCTCCCTCTGCGGTTGCGGTCAATGCCCGGTCGGTATTGGCCACGGTGATCTTGAAGTAGGGCGATCCAAGATATCCGCCGCCATTGGTCACGGTGGTGAGGCTCCACTTTTGGTGCGCCTGGCAGAGGTAGTTGGCCATGCGGAGAGGAATCGTTCCGGCGGGCCAGTTCGTGGAGACCTTGGCGACGTCCTGATCGGGAATCGGCTGGCCGGTCCCGCCAAAGGGTCCACCACCACCACCGCCGAAACCAGGACCTCCCCCACCGGGAGGTGGACCACCGCCAGGGCCACCGGGGCCCGGACCTCCGCGTCGCTCGCGTCGTCCACCAACTGGTGTTCCTTCCACCGCGACTTCGAGCACCGTGCCGGTGCGGAACGATTCGATTTGATAGGTCCCTTCGCGAACGTTGCTACCGGCGACGGGCCAACCGTCCTTCCAAAGCAGCGGACGGATGTCGAGGACGGCGGCACCGCCGCGATCCAGATCCGCCTCGTAGTGGCAGGAGAACTTCTCGACGCCTTCGCCGAGCTGGATGCGGCCGAAGTGGCCGGGGCCGATTACACGGGCGGTCGATCCGGCGAAGAGCGTGCCGCCACCGCGGATCATGTCCACACCCTCCTGATCGAGATAGGGCCCGTTGACCTTCCTCGAGCGACCCATGCGAATGTTGTAGCCCGAGTCGGCACCGCGACAGCAACTGCCGTGAGTTGCCAGCAGGTAATACCATCCGGCCTCGTGAATCAGCACCGGCGCCTCACAGTTGATGGCGATGTTCACCGGCGCCGCGTTGGTGTCTTTCCTCAGGCCGGATTTGGGATCGAGTTCGACGAGCCGGATGAAGCCGAAGTAGGAGCCGTAAACCATCCAAAGTTTGCCGTCGGTGGGGTCCAGCAGCAGTCCGGGATCAATGGCGTTGCAATCCTCGACCCCATCGGAGGAGGCCACGACACCCGCCTCCTCCCACTTGTAGGCGGGCGAATTGGTGTCGAGGGATTTGGTCCATACGAGATTGATGTCCGCGCGCGGCTGGGCGCCGACATTGCGCGCCACATACATCAGGAAGCGGTCGCCCACGTGAATGAGATCCGGTGCCATCCCGCGGCGCGATGGGGTGATGCCGCGCTGCCAGGCCCAGCCGTCCTCGGACACCAGGCAGGTGCCGCCTGTTCCGTAGGTGTAGAACCGGCCGTCGCACTGCACGAGCGTGGACGGATCGTGGATGCGAATCTCACCGTCGAGCGCAACGGCCCGCACGGTCAGCAGGAGCAGGAGGGTGAGGACTGCCGGAATTCTCATGGGAAGGCAGGGGGCAATGGGGTGGCCCGGGCGCGGGAATGGGAAACGCTATTGGGCTGAGACTTTCCTGGCCTCATTGACCAGGGCGTCGAAGGCGGGCTTCGGATGGTTGTCACCATCGAAGGGCAGCGGCTTGCCCTGCGCACGCCAGGACACGGCATCATTCACCCCCCAGAAGGTGACCAGCTTCACGGAATCGCGATGTTTGAGAAACGCCCGGAAGATGCCGGCGTAGGCATCGGCGAGCTTCTTGTCGGCGTCGCTCACCAGGCCGCCCTGCGTGGTGGATGCGTTGCTGGCGACGTCGGCACCAACGCCGCGCTGGCCGCTTTGGGCGCTGTTGACGTCGAGTTCGGTGATGTGGATGGGGAGGCCCAGGCTGGCGATTTCAGTGAGCGACTGATCCATCGTCTCGAAGCCCATCGAGACATTGACGTGCGCCTGGGAGCCGATGGCGTGGATCGGCACGTGCTTCGACTGGAGATCCTTGATGAGCGCGATCAACCGCTTGCGCTTGGCGGGGTTCTCGAGGCCGTAGTCGTTGTAGCGAAGAAGGGCATCGGGGTCGGCTTCGTGGGCGAACTGAAACGCCTTGGCGATAAAGTCTGGTCCGATGATTTCGAACCAAAGCGAGTTCCGGTAGACGTTGGTCCCGTTGCCGTCGGCAAGGGCCTCGTTGACCACATCCCACACTTTGACGCGGCCCTTGTAGCGACCTACGACGGTGTGGATGTGGTCGTGCATTCGCTGGAGCAGTTCGTCGCGCGACGCCCGGGGACCGTCGTAGCGTCCGAAGCCGCCAAAGCCAGGACCGAATCCGCGTCGTCCCGGCTGGTTGGTCCCGGATGCATTGGTGGCGCCAGCGGCGGCAACGGGGGGCGGGTTTGGTGCCGTGTTGGTGGCGGAGGGCGGAGGAGGGTTCGTGCCTGTGAAGACCCAGTTGGGGATCTGGCTGTGCCAGACGAGCGTGTGACCGACCACCTGCATGTGGTTGGCCAGCCCGAACTCAACCAGCGCATCGGCGGGAGCAAAGTCGTATCCATTCGCGCCCTCGCGCGGGTGGATGAGCTGCCACTTCATGTCGTTCTCGGCCGTGATCTGGTTGAAGTGCTGCTTGAGAAGCACGACATCCTGCGCGTTCTGCTCTGGAGTACGTCGGAAGCCGGCGCCGCCAACCATCATGCTTCGGTTCACTGCGGTTCCGACCGGGAAGTGGTCCTTGAAGGCATCCTTTAGCGTGGCGGTGGATTCCGCCGCCCAGAGGCCTGAGCCCACGGTCAGCGCGAGGCCGGCGCGCAGACACGCACGGAGTTGAGAACTCGGGTTCATGGGGGATTCTTCAGGGTTGGAGTTTGATCCGGATGCCCTTCAGCGGCGCCCCGGATTTGTCCAGGAGACGCATCGCGCCCTGCCAGCTGTTCTGCTCATTGGTGATCTTGAACACGATGACGTTGGTTCCCTTCTTCAGGCTAACCTTGCCCTTGTCGGCATCGAGCATGAGCGGTCGTGCCTCGGTGTCCGCGTAGATGTCGACGCCGTTGAAATAGATCCGGCCCTGATCATTGCTGGCGACGGCCATGACGACGTCGGGGATGTCGGCATCGCATTCGACGTAGGTGACCACGTAGCCGGCTACGTGATCGTTGATGGACTTCAGCGTTTCATTGAAGTCGACGTAGTTGGTCGTGGCCGTGACGGTCCGCCAGGTCAGTTCCTTACCGCCGAGGGTGACCTTGTCGCCCGCCCTGGGGCGGAGCGCGGATTCCTTCGGGATCGAGTCCTTGAGCAAGGCATCGGCGCAGGATTCGCCGTCGCGGATGGCGATGGGGGCGAGCATGAGCCAGTCGCGGATGTAGCCGTCGGCATCGGGACGCGGGCCTTCGGCGGCGGTGGCGCTGGTGATCGACAGGCCCAATGCGGCGGCGATCCCTGCGAGAACGGAAACGGTTTTCATTTGTGGAAGTCGTCGGGAAGTTGAAGCCGGGAAGCGGCTCATTGAGGAACCAGTTTGAACACCTTGCCTCGGGTTCCGAACGCCGAGTTCATGCCGTTCGTCAAAACGTAAAGCTCGCCCTCCGCATCCTCTCCCAACGCCCAGACAAAGGCCTTGATGCGGCCATTGGGAAAGTCCTTCAACGCGAGCGCTTCGACAGTCCAGCGGGAGCCGGGTGGGTTGCCGGGTGGAATCGTCGCCACGAGCATCGTGCCGTCGGGGAAGGCCATGTTGCGGGACCAGTCGGCAAAGATGTATTTGCCGACGAGGGATGGCATGGCCTTGCCGCGATACACGAAGCCCCCGGTGACGGTGACGCCGAAGGAGTTCGTATCCGTACCACGACCGCGCAGGGTCTTGTAGGTGAGCACGGGGTCGACAAACGGTTTGCCGTCGGCGCCGACCGTCACGGAATTGGTCGGAGCGGAACGGGGCGCATTGGGATCAAATCCGTCGAAGCCCTCGCGCTGACGCCAGCCGTAGTTGCCGCCGTTGACGATGACATTGATCTCCTCCCAGCGATCCTGACCGACATCAGCGAGGATCAATTCGTGTTTTCCACCGCGATCAAACGACATGCCCCACGGATTGCGCAGGCCGTAGGCGAAGATCTCGGGGCGTCCCTTCTTTCCGTCGGCGTACGGATTGTCCTTGGGAATGCCATAGGGGGTTCCGTGATCGACGTCGAGGCGCAGCACCTTTCCGAGCAGCGTGTCGAGCCGTTGTCCAAATCCCTCGGGCGGATGTCCACGTCCGCGCGAAACATCTCCGACATCGTTGAAGGCGCCACCGTCGCCCACGCTTTGGTACAGATAGCCGTCGGGGCCAAAGGCAATGCGGCCGCTGTTGTGATTCCAGTCCGGCTCGTCGATTTCGAGAATCACCCGCTCCGAGGCGGGGTCGGCGGAAGTGAAGTCAGGGCCGGAGGCCTTGAACTCACTGAGGCGTTCCGCGTGGTCCCACTTGGGGGGTGCGCTGGCGCGCAGCGGGGCGCTGTAAACGACGTAGAACCGGTGGTTGGAGGCGAACTGCGGATGCAGGGCGAGGCCGAGCAGCCCGCGTTCTTCCATGCCCTGATTGATCGCCACCATTTTCGGGCGCACGTCCAGGAAGGGCGCGTCGGCTCGTTTCCCATCGCGATCGAGCAGGTGGACGATGCCGCTTTGCTCGGCCAGCAGCATCCGACCCGAGCCATCGGCAATGGGGGCCAGCGCCATGGGTGCGCCGATGCCCTCGGTCACCAGCTTCAGGCCGATGTTGGAAACGTTGGTGGTTTGTGCGTGCCCGCTGGTTGCCGGAGCGACAAGGGCGACCAGCGAAGCCAGGAGGCAGCTGTGGAGTGGGAGGCGCATGGACGGGGATGGCTCAGGCGGTGATGTTTCGGTGGGATGAAGGACGATCACTCGTAGTCGTTCGGCTTCTTCACGGGGACCGTGACGCCGTCCTTGGGAGGCGTTCGAAGGGTGTCGAGGTAGGCGAGGATGTCGGCCAACTCTTGTTCCTTCAGCAGCACGCCAAGGGGCGGCATGGGTGAGATGGGCAGGTTCTCGAATCCCTTCGCGAGCTTCGCATTGGGATCCATGAGGCTCTCGAGGATGTACTCCTTGGTGGCGCGGACTGCGATGCCGTCGAGGATGGGTCCAACATCTCCGCCCTTGCCGTTGACGGTGTGGCAGGAGGCGCAGGCGGCGACCGGGCTGGTGTGGAACAATTCGGCGCCGCGCTTGGCGTCGCCCGCGGTGAGCTTCACTTCGTTCTCACCCACGCCGGAGACCTTGTGGATGCGACCCAGCAGCGTGACGGTGTCGTTGAGAAAACCATCGGTGGTGTTGACGGGAATACGTGGCAGCTGCGCGACGACGGTCTGGATCTCGGGAATGGTGGGAAACTCCAGGAGCTTGGTGAACGCCACCTGGCGGGTGAGGAGGTCTGGGTCCTGGATGACCGGACTGCTGAAGAAGAGCTGGCGGCCGGCATCCGTCGCCGGCAGGGCACGAATGGCATTGCGGCGCAGCGCCGGGTCCTTGGAGAGCAGCGCGGCCTGGTGCGTGTCCTTGTCGAGCGCGCCGATGCCCTCGAGCGACCACATCGCGTGGATCGCTCCGGTGCCGCCGCTGCTGCTGGAACGCACCCGCTTCTTCAACGCCGGGGCGGCTTCCGACATCTTGTTGTCCACGATCAGGCGCTGGGCGGTGAGGCTCCAGAATTGGTTGCCGCTGTCGAGGGCCGCGACCACCTCGGCGGTTTTGGTCCGGGAGAGGGAACGGATCGAGCTGCGCGGACCGTCTTTCCAGACGGCGCGGTAGATCCGGCCGTGCGACTGGTCGCGGAGGTTGTTGGCGGTCTGGTAGGCGCCTCCGCGTCCGGTGGTGGCCTGGACGCCGGCTGATTGAAGGCTCGGCGTCGGGTTGTGCTGGATGATGAAGCTGTAGAAATCGATCACCCAGATGGCGCCGTCGGGACCGACATCGGCAAAGATGGGCGACATCCATTCATCGGTGCTGGCGAGGAAGCTGCCGCCGTCGACGGCCTTGTACCCGGCGCCATCGCGCTGGATGTCCATGATCCCGATAAGCTTCGCGGTGGGCTCGGTGACGAGCGCCTTGCCCTGCAGTCGGGCCGGGAGCGCATCACTC
>CANGMO010000070.1 GCA_947454295.1 Verrucomicrobiota bacterium
GGCGTTTGAGGGCATCCTCGGAATTGCCCGCCCCTGCCTCCACAATCTCGTGATCCATGCCGCCCGCCTCGGCGCACCACTGATCGTAGAGCTGCCGGGCACGCTGCTTGACGGAAAAGTCATCGTCGCCGCAGACGAGCTTGAGCGGCGCCTGGGTGTCGGCGGACGCCATTACTTGTCCTCCGGCTCCTCGCCCTCCCCTTCGCCTTCGCCTTCGGAACCACCGGCCTCCGGATCCTCCTGACCAATCCGCGCCAACACCTCACTCATGTCCTCCACCTGATGGAAGAGCTGCGACGTCACGTAAATGGGCTTCTTCTGCATTGCCGCAAGCGCCAGGCAGTCGCTCGGACGGGCATCGATCTCCACCAGCTTTTCGCCGAGCTCATTCTGCTGCTTGAGGATCAATCGCGCGAAGTAGGTCGAGCTGCGCAGTTCGGTAATCACCACCCGCTCGACCGAAATGCCAAAGCCGGCACACATGCGGCCGATGAGGTCGTGGGTGAGCGGACGCTCATGGTGGGCCCCGCGCAGCGCCATGCCAATGACGTTGCCCATGTTGAGCTCCACCTGGATGACGAAGACCTTCTCGTCATTGCCCACAAAGAGTGCGCACCCGCTGTTGGCGGGGAGCAATCCGCGGATCTGAACCTGGACCACGTCCTTCTTCATCGGCGCAATTTGGTCGCGGTCGGGCCTTTAATCAAGCGGGTGGCTCAAGGATCTCCCGCTTGCGTCGCCCCATGCTTCCCACCCAAAGTCCCCTTTCGGGGCGGCTCCGCCCCGCATTCTGATGCACCCTGACGAATTCATCCGCGTGGACGGGAAGGTCCTCAAGCCGTTGTCCGATGCGCTTTACCGCATCGAGCTGAGCAACGGCCACCAGCTGGTGGGGCATCTCGCCAAGACGCTGAAGGCGGCCCCTCCATTGATTCAGGCGGGCTCGGTAGTCCACCTGGAACTCTCACCCTGCGATCTCTCCCGCGGACGGATTCTCAACGTCGAATCCGCACCAGCACCGGCTCCGGTTGCCTGACCCGCAACCGAATCTTCGGTCACTCCGCATCAAACTCGGATTCCGGCACCACCATGCCGAACCGGGGAATACGCACCACGACCCGTCGACCGGCTTCGTCCAGGCCCAAATAAGCGCCTTCGGCCGTGGCCGTGCGAGTCTCGATGAGATGGCGGCTGTTGTAGCTGTATCGCTCCCCCGGCCCCACCGTCGGAAACTCGCCAACCACTCCGTCCCCTTCCAGCACCAAACTGGTGCCGTCATCGTGGCGCACCACCCACTTGCGGCCCTTGATGGTGACCGCCACGGGACTGTCGTTGCGGATGCTGATGAAGTAGATGAACGAGTGCGGCCGGTCGGGCGACTCGCTCTCGGGAACGCGCCGGTAGACCAGGCGGTCTATCGTGACACGCAGTCCTTCGAGTTCGATCGGAGCGACGGGTGCTTCATCCATGTCGCGCAAACGGTAAGGGGAGGTGGAACAAAGTCCAAAGTCCAAAGTCCAAAGTCCAAAGTCCAAAGTCCAAGGTGGCTACGGACTGACAAAGGGCGAGTGCCACGGGGACCATTCGGCGCTTCCTGTTGATGTCGTCCGCACCCGAATCCAGTGCACAACGCCGGATGCCATCGAATTCCTGCCTGCTCGAGTGCCGGTAAATTGTCCATGGTCCCCGTTGACGGTGAGTTGAACCATCGCCCCGGCCTGTGGTGTCGAGCGCCAGATCACCTCGCGTCCCTCAGGATCGCTCGCCAACTCCACCTGCCACGCATCCATCACTTCCGGCCGCGTTCGCTGAATCCGAACCACGGAATCTGCCTGAATCGGACCGATCGGACGCGTGCTGATGACAAAATTGTCGAACCACCTCGCCTCCCGCTTCACCGCACCATGACCTCCGGTGTTCCAGTAGTTTTCCAGAAACACCGCGTTGATGCCGTACTCACTCCAGAGCCCGTGCCAGTCCAGATCCTCGCGCGACGCCTCGCGACGGCCATCCACCCAAAGTTCGAACTTCCCGTCAGCCTTGCCCGGAGTGTTGAGGCTGACGTGAGATTCGATGCAAACCCACCGCCCGGACTCGGCGGGACTGAATACCGGAGTGGCGCCCTGACGCGATCCCAGCCATTTCAGATGTTCGAAATCATTGTATCGCGTGGTGACCTTCCGACCGTCGCGAATGCCCGTGGCCGGATCGATGCAGAGAACCTCCCCGGCCCCGCCCCAGACGTGGGCGATCATCCCCTGGCTGTAGTCGTGACCTGCGATGCAGGTTGCCCGCCCCAGTTTTGCGGGATTCCCCTCCCAGCCCGCCTCGTGCCGCACATAGACCCGCCAGTAGATCTCCCGAAACACCTCCCCGTCCCGGTGGCCACGCCCGATCGGCGTCCGTCCCAGCAGCACATGGAGTCGGCCGGCATCCACCTGATCCTTCTCGAACTGGCATCGCATCGCGCCGCCCAGCAGGCCTCCTGCCCGGGTCCACACAAAGCTGCCGCCACTCGAGACGAATTCCGAGTAGCGTCCCGGCGACTCCGGTGCCTCATCGAATTCGTCGTAGAACAAAACGGCTGGATCCCGGCGATGCGGTTGAGAGGGAGCAGCCGACACGGAAGCGACTCTAAGGGCTCCGACATCCTCGCCGGACCACGCCCGATCCGAGCCCGTGAGCAGGAAGACCAGCGTCGATGCCAGCACCCCGCAGCGCCGACGCCAGCCCGTTCGGAAATCGTTCATGTCAGCGCTGACGCGGGTTGTTCTAAAGGGACCAGGTAGCGGCAGTTCTCCCCGGGCATCCGCAGATGCCGGGGTTGCGCCGCGGCGCCATTTCTCCCTTCACTCCTTCACCCGCCGTTCTCAGGGAATCCGCAGCAGCTCGGGCTGGGTCCACGAATCCTCGCGGGATTCTGTAAGTTTCCGCACCGCCTGGACGGTGGCCGGCTTGACCGGGGCGGACGGATGATCCCATTCGCGACGAATGTAGGTGAGCGCATCGGCGATCTGCTGATCGTTCAATGCCTCCGCCAGCGCCGGCATGTTCAGGGTGTACTTCTGTCCCTTCACCTGCAATTCATCACGAACCCCGTGGAGCACGATGCGAATCAAACGCTGCTCGCTGCCCAGCACCCATTCGGAATCTCGCAGCGGTGGAGCAAGACCCTCCTGGCCATTCCCGTGGGGCTGATGGCAGGCGCCGCAGATGGTCGAGTACAGTTCCTTGCCCCGCTGAAAGCTCGCCAAGTCATCACCGGTCAGCGGCGTGGGCAACTTGAAGGCCTCCATCCCCGGTTTGCCCGGCCAGCCGACGAGGCGCTCGATCGAGGCGACGCGACGCCGTACTTCCTCGCCTTCCACGCTCCGCAGCGTCTTCCACGCGGCAGGCTCCTCCGCGAAAACAACCGGCTTCACGGCGGGAGTCGGTTGCCCTGCGCGGGCGGTGGGCAACGTACCGGAGATTCCATCCAGGATGGCCAGCTGCTGCCAATCCCCGGCGGGCCGCCCCGCGGCCAGCTGGAGCAGGTGCTGCAATCGCGCCGAAAGCCCCTCGAGGGCCACGCAACGCGCCAATCCACTCAGCAACAGGCGATGCGACTCGCGCATCTGCGCGCAGGCGGGATCGAGGATCAACGCCTCCAGAAACTCCAGTTCGCGGCCACCCAATCCGCTCAGAACCGCATCCACACGCAGGCGGGTCACTGGCCCGTTCATCACCAGCACGCGGAGAATCGCATCGGTGGCCGGGGTTGCCACCTCGCCCAGGGTGAAGATCAGTTGCAGCTGCTCCTCGGCGGGCAGCAGCCCGGCATGACGGAGAATCAGACTCCGCGCCTCCCCCCCCTCCTCGCCCTTCAGGAACCGCTCGGCAAGTTTCATACCGGCCATGCGCACCGGCGCGGCAGGATCATCCATCGCCCGCGCCACGTGCGACAACTCCAGCTGCCCCAATCCCTCGAGCGTCCACAGGGCATGCAGACGCCCCAGAGGCCCTGGATTGCGAATCGGATCCAGCGCCTGCACGAGAGACGGCACGGCGTCCACGGCTCGACGTTCAACGAGGAGCTGCTGCGCCCGATCACGCCAGAATCCGTTTGGATCGGAGAGGCGCTGAACCAGCTGGGCCGTCGTCAGCTGGGCGGGCAACGGATCCCGGCGCAGCGGCTTTCCATCCCGCACCACCCGCCAGATGCGGCCGAGATCCACGGGCGTCTGGAGATTCCGCGACTCAATCTGACGCCGCAGGTAGGTGGTGAGATAGATGTGGTGCTGGATCAGACCGCGGTAGAGGTCCACAACGTACAGGGCGCCGTCCGGTCCGTTGAACAGATTTACGGGACGGAAGCGCTCGTCCTGCGCAGTCAGGAATTCGGCGTGATCGTAGGCGTTGGTGGCGCTCAGGATGCCGTCGCGGTTCAGGATGCGATTCCGCCGAATCATGTTGCCGGTTGGTTCGCACAGGAACACGTCGCCCACGAATTCCGGCCCGAATTGATCACCGCGGTACACGACCGGCCCGCAGGCGCCGGTGTAGGTCGCGAGCCGTCCTTCCGGGGTCAACTGGCCGGGCTGATAGCCGCGATTGACGCCGGGATTGACGCGCGCGGTCCAGACACGCTGATCCTCCACGAGCTGCACGTTGACTCCGTAGGGATTCCGCAGATTCGGATTGCGCAGGAGGTAGCGTCCGTCGACGAAATCCGCCCGCAGTTGGTCGGAGTTGGAATTGTGATACAGGCGTCCTTGGTTGTCCTGCGACAATCCCCACTGCCCGCGGAACTGCGTGGGCTCCTTCTGCCAGGTGTTGGTCCCCGTGGCGTTCCAGCGATACCGCCAGGTGTGGTTGGCGGAATAGATCCAGTTGTCCAGCCCCCACGTGGGACTGTTGCTGGCGTGCTCCGGATTGGCCTTCCGGCCGAGCTTGGGATCGTCCTGGCTCGCGTAGTCGTCGGTAACGAGCTCCTTCTTGTCGGCCTTGCCGTCCCCATCCGTGTCCCGCAGGAACCACAGCCTGGGCGGTTCTGCCACCAGGGCGCCATCTTGAAACAACATCAACGACCGCGCCATCACCAGGCCATCGGCGAATACAGTGCGCTTGTCCATGCGGCCGTCACCATTGGTGTCTTCCAGGATGGCAATCGAGCAGACGCCGCGGCCCTCGCCCTCGCCATCGGGGGTCTGCATGTAGCCCTTCATTTCCACCACCCACAGCCGTCCGCGGTGGTCAAACTGCATGGCCACCGGCGAACTCACCAGCGGCTCGGCGGCAACCAACTCGACATGGAATCCTGGGGCAATGTTGAACGTCGCCGCCTCTTCCTCCGGGCTCCGCACCGGCGCCGGGGGGATCTTTTCGCGAGGCACCCGCTCCTGCTGGATCTCGTTGGTGTGATCGCCGTTCTGAGCCAGGGCAGCCGCACCGCTCAGCACTTGAAACGCCAGAACGGCAGGCAGGATGGAATATCGACGCATGTGACTTGATGGAGGTCCAGACACCCAACCCGGTTTGGAGGAACTCACCAAACGCGGTTGGAATCGAAGGCAGGACGGTGTCGCCAAGGAGTACCTTCAATTCCGAATCACGCCAAGCGTCGGCCTCCCGGAAAGGATTGTTCCAACGCCCCGGAACCGGGGCCGGCTTCCGCGACCCGGCGTGGAATCCGGCGTCGGAAGCAGATCAGACGGGCGGCGGCGTCCCGAAGTGCGCCTTGTGAGCCGCGTAGGCGGCCACGTCCGAGAGCATGGCGTCGAGGGTCGCCTCAAGCGGCTTGATGGAAACCAGGCCGGAGAACACCGCCCGGTCGCCGATGGCGTCGTCGAGGACGAAGGCCGGGCGCTGCGAAATCTTGAGTGAGTGGAATTCCTCCGTGGCCGCCTTGCCACGGGCCGCCACCTCCGGGGACTGCGCACGTTCCAGCAGCTGGCGCGCGTCCAGGCCCGCCGCCGCGGCGCCCACTTCCGCGGCAATCTCCCACTGCCCCACACGCAGTCCCTGTCGCACCGCGGCGTTGGCGATAGCCAGCCGCACGCGGTCGTCGTTCACACCAAAGTCCCGAGCCGCCTCGGCCACGAGGTTGGGGGCGAGATACTGCCGCAGCGCGGGATCAAACCAGCCCGAGTTCAGCATGTAGGGCGAGCGCATGATCATGCCGCTGCGCCGGTAGAACCAGTCGCACTGCTCGCGCGACGCCGGGATCCCGGAGTCATCCATGAGCGCGAGCTTCCAGCCAAACTCAACCTGTCCAGCGTACCGCTTTTGCAGATCCGCCCAGACCGGCTCCACCCAGTGACACCAGGAGGAGACCACTTCGAGGTAGTAGGTGACGCGCACGTTCATGGAGCGTGGGAATTGGAGGTTCAGCGGCCGGGAGGCTTGGGAGGCAGCAGCGCCAGGATGTCCTGCTGCTTGAGATACCAGTCCCGCAACGGCCGCGAGAGCGTCGAGTCCCGGAATTCTTTGAAGTTGGCGATGTTCAGTGCGCCTTCCACGTCATCCTTCAACGCCTTGTTCAAATCGCCCTTGGCATCGACCGACCAGCCGCGGAAGGAACCGGTCTTGTCATTCAGGGCCTTGGCTGCCGCCAGACGGGTTTCATCGTCGTACTTGAACGTCACCACTTCCACGAGGCTCTTGTCGACCTTGCCCCGGATACGGGTCTCTTCGTCCTTGGCGAGGATCACGGTTCGCGCGACCTCGATGATGCGACGCTCGAGGCGGGCCACCAGGTCGTCATCCCCCAGGTTCCCGTTGGCCTCGGTCGACAAATCACGCGGCAGGGCCTCCAGGCGGCCGCAGACCTGCTTCACCAGCTCCTTTTCGAAGTCGGTAAAGAACTGCTTCCCGCGCTTGAGGATCACTTCCTTCTCGGCCGGAGTGAACGAGTACCGCTTTTCATCAAGGCCCACCCAGTTGGTGTAGGCCGGGCTTTCGAGCAGTTTCTCCAGCCGTGCGTTGAGCGCCGTGGCGTTCACCTTCTCGACGGCCAGCACGCCCTTGGGCTCGTCCTTCAGCTCCAGTTTGAGATCCAGCGGAAGGAAGGCGAACACCGCACGATCCAGGCCGCCGAGGCGATCGACCTGATCGTTGAGGGATTTCCAATGCGACTTGATCCGTTCCTTGCGATTGAGTTCGTCCACCACTTCAAACTCGTTTTCCACCTTGAGGGAGCGCATGCCGGACCGGAACCAGACCAGCATTCGGCTAACCTGCGCGGCGGCGTTGGCGGCGTAGGAGCGGGCATCGAGCGGCACCTTCGACACCGGGACGGCGTCCCGGGGATCGCGAGGCGCCTTCTGCGCAATGAATCGTTCGATGAGCGAATTGGGCAGATTGTGAAGCAAATCGGAAAGATCGCTGTAGGCCGCCAGCACAGGATCCGCGCCGTAGTCGAAGGTCGCCACGTCGCCAAAGCGCATGGCATCACCGTCCGTGGCGAAGAGCAGCTTCTTCTCCGCGGGTTCCTTGCCGTTGAAATAACCCCATTGAATGGCGGCCCGGTCATGGGGCAGCGGCTCGGGATTCACACGCATGCGCCAGCCGACGAACGCCGCCGCTCGAAACACGCTGTACTCCATCATGGAGGTGGTGGTGATGCGGTTCGTGTAGGGCTCGGTGCCCTTGTTCACCACGTAGGCCTTGAACCACTCGTCGAGCTCCTTCGGCGACAGGCTGGCAGAAAGGCTGCCGGCAAAGTTGTGCCGCAGGCCGAGCACGTGCCCCACTTCGTGAGCCACCACTTCCCGGACATAGTCCTGCGACGCCCGCAGCACGGCCTCATCGGTCAGCGCTTCGTTGGCAAGCAGGTCGGTGAGCCCCTGCGCATATTGTTCCGCGAACTCAGCGAGGTCCACGTCGCAGGCGCTGGCCGCCCCCAGCAGGGCGACTCCAAATTTGAGGCGCTCCTCGGCGGAACCCGGGCGGATCTTCTCCTTCTTCTCGCCCTCCTTCTTGGCGGCGAGTTCCTGCATGGCGCGCAATGCCTGACGGGCGCGCGCCTTGCCCGATACGGCAAACACCGAGGTCATGTAGGCTTGTCCATGACGCGATTCACCGGTGCGCGGGTCGAGGAGCAAATCGGCGTAGGCGACGCCTGCGCGATCCCACGGAACCCACTGGACGATGTTGCGGGTGGCATCCGGCGCAGTGACGCCATCCGGCGCCTTGTCGACGCGAACCACATTGGTTCCAAACGCGCGATTCCAGTAAAGGATGCCGTCCTTCACCGCCTCCACGTATTCCTTCGGCGTGTTGGCGCTGTAGTAGAATTGAATCGGCTTGGTGAGATCGAAGCGCGCCATTTTGCTCGTCGACCGGCCGGTCGTGGGTTCGAGCAGCGGGGGCGTGGCAAAGAATCGGGCATACCGCGCCTCCACCTCCGACTGCTCGCGTCCCGGCTTGTCGGAGGACTGATACGGCGTGAAGAAGTAGCGAACTTCGTACCGGCTCTCGCGATTGGCATCGAGCTCCCGGTCGCGCACCTGGACGCTCTGGCGAATCACCAACTGGGATTCCTGCCGCTCCACCAAGAACACGCGTCCCTGGGGCACTTCAAGGCTGACATCGCGACCCGAAACATCGGCGCTCAGCCAGGATTGGTCGAACACCCGTCGCATGCCGCGGTTGAAGTCAAACACGACCTTGGTCGCGTCCTGCTCAAGGATCGGGAACGTCGCGATCAGGCGTCGTGACGGGAGATCCTGGGTCACAACGATGCCGTCCACGGCCTCGTACAGATCGAGTCCGTCATGAAACAGCTCGAAGCGAACCACCAGGCCGGCGAGCCCATGACTGGTGGCCACGGTGGCCTGCGGGATCAGCGAGGCGGAGAGCAGGAAATCCTTCCCCAGCGCCGAGCGATTGAGCACGAGGTTATGATTCGCACCGGCA
>CANGMO010000071.1 GCA_947454295.1 Verrucomicrobiota bacterium
CAGCAAGCCCGGCGGTCCTGGATTTGGTGGTGGGCCGGGTGGACGCGGTGGACGTGGCCCGGGCGGTCCCGGTGGACCGGATGGCCCGGGAATGCAGGGAGGCCCCGGCGGCCGGGGTGGACCCGGAGGCGGTGGCGCGCAGATCAACGGCGTGGAGCTGGATCCGCTCTATGCCGCAAAGGACTCCAGCAAGCCGCTGCTTTCCAAGCTGCTGGCCGTGCCGAAATTCCGCGCCCGCTACCTCGCGCTGGTGCGGGAAATTAGCAATACCTGGCTCGACTGGAACAAGCTCGGTCCGATTGCCACGCGGTTGCATACGATGATCGACGCAGAGGTCCAGGCGGACACCCGCAAGCTCGATTCGTACGAGGCCTTCAAGAAAAACCTGACCGACGACATCGCGGGCAGCGGCTTCGGTCCCGGCGGCGGCGGCACGATCGGCCTCAAGTCGTTTGCGGATCAGCGGCGCGCCTACCTCCTCAAGACGATCCCGGCCCAATAAGGGGGAAGGGGGAGCAGGCGCGGATTCCTCCGCTTCCTGCATCGATAAGAACGACAACGCGGCCGTCCCGAACGGGGCTGCCGCGTTTGTGTTTGAACTTGGGAGCGGCCACTGATGCGGATAGCGCGTGCGAACCACGGAGGCGCGGAGGCGCGATGTGGCGCGATCCGAATTTGAAGGGAGTGACCATAGCCCCGGCCTTGAGGCCGGGGACTAGGACCAACAAAGGTTCGAATCCCGGAGGGACGGCAGAGGAGCCTTGCTGCCGTCCCTCCGGGACTCAACGACATGCACCTCCTTGGAACCCCAGCCCTGAAGGCCTGGGCTATTCTCGTTCCGAATCAGCGAAGGTTTGGTGGAGCGCCGTCTCGCCGACGTTGGTCAGCGGTTCTCGGTTAGGAAACCGAGGGCTTTGGATCGTAGTTCAGCCATGGCCCGAGCCAGCGTTCCATTTCTGATACCGACTTGCGCTTGCGTTGGGCGAGGTCGGCCACCTGGTCGGTGGCGAGCTTGCCCACGGCAAAGTATTTGGAATCCGGGTGGCTGAAGTAGAGGCCGCTGACGCTGCTGCCGGGCCACATGGCGAAGCTCTCGGTGAGCTTGATGCCGGTGGCCTTCTCCGCGTCGAGAAGTTGCCAGAGGGTTTCCTTCTCGGTGTGGTCCGGGCAGGCGGGATAACCGGGGGCGGGGCGGATGCCGCGGTATTCCTCGTTGATGAGCTGCTCGGGCGTGAGCGTTTCCGAACGGCCGTAGCCCCATTCCTCACGCACCTTCTTGTGGAGGCATTCGGCGAACGCTTCGGCAAGACGGTCGGCAAGCGCCTCGGCGAGGATCGCGTTGAAGTCGTCGTGATCCGCCTTGTAGGCCTTCACCATCTCGTCGAGACCGAACCCGGTGGTCACCGCGAATCCCGCGATGTAGTCGGCCGATCCCTTCGGAGCGATGAAGTCGGCGAGCGACCAGTTGGGCGAGTTGTCGTCCTTCTGAATCTGTTGGCGCAGGAAGTGCAGCGTGGTGCGGGTCTGGGAACGGGTGTCGTCGGTGAAGACGGTCACATCATCCCCGGAGCGGTTTGCCGGGAAGAATCCATACACGCCGCGGGCGCGCAGGCGCTTGTGGGCGATGATGTCGTCGAGCATCGCCTGGGCGGAGGCAAACAACCGGGTGGCTTCCGCGCCGTACTTCTCGTGCTGGAGGATGCTCGGGTAGCGGCCGCGCAATTCCCAGGTGTGGAAGAACGGCGACCAGTCGATGAACCCGCGGAGCGTATCAAGCGGGAAATCCTCGAGCACGCGCACGCCCACGAACTCGGGATGCGGGAGGGAATCGTACTTGAGCCGGGCACCGCGGCTGCGGGCCTGATCCAGGGTGAGGAGTTCCTGCCGGGTTCCGGCGTGCTGGGAGCGGAGCTTTTCGTAGTCGGCGCGCAGCTGCTTCACAAAGGCCGGTTTCTGGTCGGCGCTGAGGAGGCTGCTGGCCACGGGAACGGCGCGCGAGGCGTCGAGCACGTGCACCACCGGCTCGCTGTAATGCTGGGCCACCTTGACCGCGGTGTGGGCGCGGCTGGTCGTCGCGCCTCCGAGCAGCAGCGGCACCTTGAATCCGGTGCGCTCCATCTCGCGGGCCACGTGCACCATTTCGTCGAGCGAGGGCGTGATCAGTCCGCTGAGTCCGATGATGTCGGCCTTTTCCAGTCGGGCGCGCTCGAGGATCTTCTCGCAGGGCACCATCACACCCATGTCGATGACCTCGTAGTTGTTGCAGGCGAGCACCACGCCCACGATGTTTTTGCCGATGTCGTGGACGTCGCCCTTGACGGTGGCGAGGACGATCTTGCCCTGCGCCTTCACGGCTTCGCCGCGCGCGGCCATGGCGGCCTTCTCGGCTTCCATGAACGGCGTGAGATAGGCCACGGCCTTCTTCATCACGCGGGCCGATTTCACGACCTGCGGCAGGAACATCTTTCCGGCGCCGAAGAGGTCGCCCACCTGACTCATGCCCGCCATGAGTGGTCCCTCAATGACGGCGAGCGGCCGGCCCAGCTTGGCCCGGGCCTCCTCGGTATCCACTTCGATGTGGGCGTCGATGCCCTTCACCAACGCGTGGGCGAGGCGTTCCTCGACCGTGCCGCGGCGCCATTCCTCCTCGACCTTTTTGTCCTCGGCGGTCGTGCCGCTGGCCGCGGCCTTGAGTTTCTCACCGTGCGCGACGAGGCGTTCCGTGGCGTCCTGACGGCGGTTCAGCAGCGCATCCTCCACCAGCTGCTTCAACTCGGGTTCGATTTCCTCGTACACCTCGAGCATGCCGGCGTTGACGATGCCCATGTCCATGCCCGCCGCGATCGCGTGATACAGGAAGGCGCTGTGCATCGCCTCGCGGACCGGGTTGTTGCCGCGGAAGCTGAAGGACACGTTGGAAACGCCGCCGCTGACCTTCGCGTGGGGCAGGTGGGTCTTGATCCACCGCGTCGCCTCGATGAAGTCGACGGCGTAGTTGTTGTGCTCCTCGATGCCGGTGGCGACGGTGAGGATGTTGGGATCGAAGATGATGTCCTCCGGCGGGAAACCGACCTCGTCCACCAGGATGCGATAGGCGCGTTCGCAGATGCGGATCTTGTCGGCGTAGGTGGCCGCCTGACCCTGTTCGTCAAAGGCCATCACCACCACCGCTGCGCCGTAGCGCAGGACCTTGGTGGCGGATTCGCGGAACTTCGCCTCGCCCTCCTTGAGTGAGATCGAGTTCACGATGCCCTTGCCCTGCAGGCAGCGGAGACCGGCCTCGATGACCTCCCACTTCGAGGAGTCCACCATGAACGGCGCCTTGGCCACTTCGGGCTCGCTCGAAAGCAGATTCAGGAAGCGGGTCATGGCGGCGACGCCATCGATCATGCCCTCGTCCATGCATACATCGATGACGTTGGCCCCGTTCTCGACCTGCTGGCGTGCGATGGCCACCGCCTCCTCGTATTTGCCCTCCTTGATCAGCTTCGCGAATTTCGGCGAACCGGCGACGTTGGTGCGTTCGCCGATGATCATGAACTGCCCAGGCTGCTGGGTGAACGGCTGCGATCCCGACAGGCGAAGCGGCTTTGGACGCGGAGCCACGGCCGCCGCGGCGTCGCCGGCGACGCCACCCAGGCGCTGGGTTCCGGATTCCTTCGGGGCGAGATCGCGCGGATGACGGCCGGCCAGTGACTTCGCAATGGCCGCGATGTGTTCCGGGGTGTTGCCGCAGCATCCGCCGGCGATGTTGATCAATCCGGATGAGGCGAACTCACCGAGGAAGCGGCCCATGTCCTCGGGCTTGAGGTCAAACCCGGTGGGAGACAGCGGATTCGGCAGACCGGCGTTGGGATAGCACGAGATCGCCGCGCCCGACTTCTCCGCCAGCTCGGCGAGGAAGGGTCGCATGAGGTCGGGTCCGAGCGAGCAATTCAGCCCGATCGACAACGGCTCGATGTGCTTCACGGCATTCCACAGCGCCTCGACGGTCTGCGCCGAAATCATGGTTTCGCCGCCGCGTCCGACGGCGGCCGAAATGGAAACCGGAAGGCGAATGCCGTCCTCCTCGAACACTTCCTGGATCGCCACCAGCGCCGCCTTGGCGTTCAGCGAGTCGAAGATCGTCTCAACCAGCAGGAAGTCGCTGCCACCCGCAATGAGGGCGCGAACCTGGCTGCGGTAGGCGTGCTTCACCTGATCGAAGGTGACCACGCGGAAGCCTGGATCATCGGCGTCCGGTGAATTGGTCAGCGAGACCGTCAACGGTCCGATGGCGCCGGCCACGAAGCGCTGGCGTCCATCCTGATTCGCCACGCGGTCCGCCCATTCCCGGCACTGACGCGCCGAGGTTTCGTTGACCTCCCACGCGAGATCGTTGAGGAACTTGCTCTCGATGATCCCCTGATAAAACGCCGGGTCCTTGCGGCCGCCGTGCTCGCGCGGGTCGTCCACGAAGAACTCGCTCTGGCCGATGCTGGTCGCCGAAAAGGTGTTGGTCTCGATGATGTCCGCTCCCGCCTCCAAAAAACGGCGGTGGATGTCCCCAATCATTCCGGGCTGCGTCAGCGAAAACAGGTCGCCGTTGTTCAGCAGGTCCTTCTTGGAATCGCGGAACCGCTCGCCGCGCATATCCGCCTCTTTCATGCCGTAGGTGCGGATGGTGGTGCCCATGGCGCCGTCGATGATGGCAATTCGGCGGTTCAACAGGCCGATCAGGTCGGCTCCACGGGTGAGCGGGGTTCGCGAAAGACGGCTCATAACAGTGGGCGGAACCCTAGCGGGCCACGCCCCACTGACAAGGTACAAATCAACGCATCCGGATTTGTTGATAACTAAATAAAACCGGGGCGACGAGTTGGACCGGGATTGTTACGGGGGCGTCATGGAACTGTAACGTGGTGGAACTTGGATTACGGCATGAACGACAACGCAATTCAGTCCACCGGGGGTGGTGACTTCGAGTTGGTGGGTGTCCCAATGGACCTGGCCGAACGCGTGGGGGCGGTTCGGTTGATGCGCCTTGCGCTTGAAGGTGTTCAGAGCGTGGAGGTTCCGATCGGCTATTTCAAGGCGTCTCCGGATCAGCCCATGTTCGGAATCCGGGCCCTTTTGACGACCTGGACCTATGCGCTGGCGCGTGGGGTGGTGGATGTGGAACGGATTGAGGCGGGGTTGGAGTCCCAGCCTGACCTGCGGTACCTGATGTCGGATCGTTCTGTGGATGCCTATACGCTCGGGGCGTTTTTCGAATCCAACCAGGGTCTGGTCGCTGCGGCACTGTCCCGGCTGATGGTTGCGGCCACGGGTTACGCCGAGGCCCAACTTGCGTCCGCCGTGGCGGTGCGGATTCGTCGGGCGGGCGCGGGCCTCTCGTTGGCGGCCTGAGCGTAAGCCGGGCGACCGGAATTGCGATCCGGTGCAGCGTACCCTTGCTTGGGTGGCGGGTGGTTTCTAGCCTCCGGTCGTGATGCGTTCTCGTTTTTCTATTCGTTTCGCCCCCGTCGCCCTGGCGATGGCGCTCCCGTTCGCGGCGCTCGAGGCGCGCGCGCAGGTTGATGCCGAGTCCTTCAAGCGATTGGAATCGGATGTCAGCGCCCTCACCGAAAGCCGAGACGCGCTGCTGCGGCAGGTTCGCGAGTTGCGCGACGCGCTGATTCAGCTGCGCGCGGATAACTCGAAGCTGCGCGCCGACATGGCTCTGGTCGGCAAGGACAATGCGTCCCGCGAGGAATTGAAGAAGGTGGTCGAGCAGGTGCAGGAGGTGGATCGCAAGCGCGTCGCCGACGGCAAGCTGGTTCACGAGAAGCTCGAGGAGATAGCCAAGATCGCCAGCAAGCCCGTGGTGCTGCCGCCGATTGAGGAGGCCCGGCCGCCCAAGGCCCGCGCTGAAGGATCTGGTGGCAACGCGCGCAAGCCCTCCGGCACTTCGGACGCTGGCGGCAAGGCGGAGGAGGATTCGGTCGAACTGCCGAGCGAATACTTTGAACACGTGGTCGCCGAGGGCGAAACCCTGGGAGCGATCATTGCGGCCTTCAATAAGGACAAGGGACTCAAGGTCCGTCAGGCGCACGTGCTCAAGGCCAATCCCAAGCTCAAGGATCCGCGCCGGATCTACGTGGGGATGAAGCTGCGGATCCCGGCGGTGAAGTGAACGGGTTGATTCGGGCCGGCGGTCGGCTCCTCCCTTCATGAAGCGTCTGCGCCAGCTCCATCTGTATCTCGGTGTGTTCTTCACGCCGATGCTCCTGTTCTTTATCGGCACCGGATGGTTCCAGACCGTGGACCACGACCGTCTCAAGTCTCCCGGTGAGGCCGAAACGCTGGTTCAAAAACTGCGCGTGGTGCACACCGACCAGATTTATCCCGAGACCGGCGTGATTCGGCAAAAGGCCTCGCCGAAGGTGTTCCAGGGACTCGTGGTGGCGATGTCAGTGGCGCTGATCCTGACCACGCTGCTCGGACTGGTGCTGGCCTTTCGGTTCAGCCGGTCCGTGTGGGTGGTAACGCTCGTGCTCGGACTCGGCATCGTCGCGCCGGCGGCGGTCCTGTGGCTGGCCCCCCATCGTTGAGGGCGATCGTCTTCGCGCGAATCTCATGGCCGTTTCTCCACTCTCCCTCCGCGACCCCGGTGTTTGGGCCGGCATCGTGCTGGGCGTCGTGGTGGTCTGGCTTCTGGCCAGGCGGCAACTTGAGTACCACATTGGCCGGACGTCACTGCGCGTCCGATTGGGCCGGCTGACGCTGAGGCGAATCGACTTCAGCGACATCGCGCGGGTGAGCAAGCCGCGCCGGGACTTCTCGTGGTGGACCAGCGAGAATTGGCGGACGGTGTTTCGCGGATCCCATCGAATGCTGATGATCGAGCGGCGATCGGGTCTGTTCCGGCGCTTCGTGATCACGCCCCGCCACCGCTACGAATTCCGCGAGAAGCTGCGGGCCGCCATTGCCGCCTCCACCGGCACGGCATTGCCGCAGGAAGCGGATGGCGACGGCGATTCCGAGTCGTAGTGCCTCTCTGCGGCGCCGGCCGCGAATCCGAGAAGAAAAGGGCGTAGCCGAACCGGTCGGTTTCTGGTCAGTTCAAGGAATCCACCGCATTCCGCCGGCTCCCGTGTGCACTCCGCTGTAGAACCCGCCATGAATCGAGTCCTCCTCGAAGCCAAACCCGCGTCGCTTTGGGTGGATGCCACCGCCCTGGCTCGACGTCCCTGAACTGATTGTGTTCCCCATGATTCCCGCCCACCTGCGCGCCGCGCTCGTTTCCGCCTCATTGACCGGCTGCATTGTCCCTGCCGCCTTCGCCCAGACGTGGGACGATCCGGCCCGCAAACCCGAGGCCAATCGACTCACTCCGGTCGCCCTGACCCAGCCCGGTGCGCTCGATGAGCCGATGGTTTTCCAGGTCCTGCCGGACGGCCGCGTGTACATCGCGGAGCGCAAGGGAACGATCAAGGTGTACGACCCCTCCATCGCCGGGGTTAAGGTGGTCGGATCGCTGGCCGTGAACATCTCCGGCAACAACGAGCAGGGCCTGGTGGGCCTGGCGATCGATCCGAAGTTCGCCACCAATCACTGGGTTTACCTCTATTACTTTCATCCCACGGAAAAGAAGGCGGTCTTCAGCCGGTGGGAGATCCGCAACGACGTCCTCATCGCCAATTCCGAGAAGGTGATGATGGATTGGGAAATGCAGCGGGAAACCTGCTGTCACACGGGCGGTGGCATGACCTGGGACAATGAGGAAAACCTCATCATCACCATTGGCAACAACCGCGGGAACACCGGGTCATCCCAGACCGACGAGCGTCCCGGCCGCGCGGCGTGGGACGACCAGGGCGGCACGGCCAATTCCAATTCGCTCGAGGGAAAAATCCTGCGCATCCACCCCGAGCCCGACGGCACCTACACCATTCCCAAGGGCAATCTCTTTCCCCCAGGCACGCCGAAGACCCGCCCCGAAATCTACACCATGGGACACCGCAACGTGTGGCGTGTGTCCAGAGACAGCCAGACCGGCTTCATCTACTGGGGAGAAGTCGGCCCGGATAATCGCGAAGACGGGCCGATTGGTCCCCGCGGGTACGACGAATTCAACCAGGCGCGCGGTCCGGGCTTCTTTGGGTGGCCGTATTTCGTCGGCGATCAGGCGTTTCCGTTCTGGGATTACGTGCAGGGGAAGGCGCTCGACAAGAAGGACCCGCTGAAGCCGACCAACTTCTCGCCGAACAACACCGGCATCCAGCAACTGCCCCCGCAGTCGCCTCCGTTCATCTTCTACCACGGTGGCGTCATGGAGAAATTCCCGGCGCTGGGCAGTGGCGGGCGGTGCGCGATTGGCGGACCGATCTATCATCGCTCGGACTTCAAGGATCCCAAGCGTCCGTGGCCGTCCTATTTCGAGGGCAAGTGGATCATCGCGGAGTTCTCCCGCCGGCTGATCCTCTCGGTGGGCATGGAATCCAACGGGGACTTCAAGTCGATGGAGCGCATCCTGCCCGACTACCGGCCGGTGGAGCCGATCGACCTGAAGTTTGGTCCCGATGGCGACCTGTATGTCCTCGAGTACGGCGGCCGCTGGTTCCAGGCGAGTCCGGAGGCGAAGCTGGTTCGCGTGGAGTTCGAGGGCGGCAATCGCAAGCCCATCGCCGTGGCCAACGCCAGCAAGACGGGCGGTGTGCCTCCGTTTGATGTGACGCTCTCGTCCGAGGGAACGCGCGACAACGATGGCGACAAGCTCACCTATCGCTGGGAGGTGTTTGGTCCCACGGGCGCGCCGCGCGTGTTCGCCGAGGCGAATCCGGTGGTGAAGTTCGATCAGCCCGGCGCGCACGTCGTCCGCCTGACCGTCACCGATCCGAGCGGCGCCAGCGACAGCAAGTCGGTTCCC
>CANGMO010000072.1 GCA_947454295.1 Verrucomicrobiota bacterium
AATGGAGCGGGGCCGACCCCAAGCGGCGGGGGCGCCCCCCAGTGAGCCGGGTGCGCGAACGCGCTTCACGTCGCACCGGCGCGTCCCACCCGGCATCTACGCACCCACTCGGCGGGAGCCTCGCGCTACCGGGAAAAACAGCGTCCGCGGTCCTCTCTTCCTTCGCGTCTTGGCGGCCTTTGCGTGACCACCCTCGGGGCCGGGACTCAGTTGGTTTGGCCGAGGAGGTGGTGTACGACGTCGGCGGCCGAATAGTGATTGGCGCCCTCGTGGAGAAAACGGGTGAGGCCGGCGACGTCGTCCCCGGTGGTGATCAACGCCGGTTCCGGGGTGCCGTCCGATTGGATCTGGCCGAGGCCGATGGTGGCCATGAGTCCATTGCAAATGCACTTGCGCCCCTCGGTTTCCTCGCAGTGTCCGCCCTTGCGGACGAAGTGATCCTCGGGTTCCCCGGGGCACCGATAGCCAAGCTCCCCAGGTGCTTTGCGGAACGGGCGGCGGAGGTAGCCCAGATCGCAGATCCGGTGACGGTCCACATAGGTCGCATCCTCTCCCAGGGTTCCCTCGAGGCGTGCCACCTTGAAGGGGAATCCGGTCGGCGAGGCGAGTGGGTCGGTGAAGACATCCAGGGTCCCGTTGCGAACCGAATCCAACACGCGTGACTTCAACCCTGGTTCCACGCCGGATTCGTCACAGAACGCAAAGGCGGTGCCCACCTGGATTCCGGCGGCCCCGGTCTGACGTGCTTCGGTGAGGCGTTCCGGGGTGGCGTAGGAACCGGCAAGCCAGAAGGGAAGCCCGAGGTCGCGGATCTTTTCCAGGTCGGGGACATCGCGATCGCCGTACACCGGCTCGCCCCGGTCATTGAGTTGAAGCGCGCCGCGGGGCGGGGCGTTGTGACCGCCCGCCGTGGGGCCTTCCACGACGAATCCATCCACGCGACCACTGGCCTTGCGTGCCAGGGTCAGGGCGAGGACGTACGACGAAATGATGGCCAGGAACTTCGGGCGACGCAGGGGCGGGACGGTTCCACCGCAGAAATCGACGGGGTCGAACGTGGAGACGAATTCATCGCCGGGCTCGGTCCCCTCCACTTCGATTTTCAACCGGGCGGGCTGGCCGGCTGCGAGCTGGTCCAGGACACCGGGAATCGCCATGGGAATTCCAGCCCCCATGAGCACGTAGTCCACCCCGGCCAGCAGTGCGCCAAAGATCGACGGGAGCGTGGGCAGCTGGACCTTCTGAAGGTAGTTGATGCCGATGGCTCCCGAGTGACCTTCACGGGCCAGGTACACCTCGGCGAAGTTGGCCACCACCAGCCGTTCCACTTGCGAGCGGAGCGGCGGATGATTCAGCAGGGGCAGCGGTCGGAAGGGATCCGAGGGGGCCTTACCACCGGGAATGAAATGCTGTTCCCAAACCCGTTTGGCGATCTCCGGAAAGGGAAACTGATCGAAGGCGCGGCGAAGATGTCCGCCTGGATCCCCTTCCTGGAGCCGCCGGGCGACGATGACATCGATCGCGGTTCCGGAGACGACGCCGAGCTGTCCGAGTTGCGAGACGGTCCGGGCGAGGCGCCAGTTGGAAACACCGGTTCCCATGCCGCCCTGGATGATGATCGGATGTGACATCGTGATTGGGGTATTCCACCGGACCGCGCCCCCTCCGGATCGTGTTCACGATTCCACGGATGGGGCTGCAGGCCCGGCGTGTGACCGACACGCTGGGGCGCGCCGGGGAATGACTCCAACCGCCGATTGGCGATCAGTGGCTCGTCCTTGCCTGATTCCCGGGACGAATTCGGGCGGGCGGGAAGGGGATCAGATCTGCGACGCCGGCATCCGCTTGAGGAACACGTTGATGATCTTCGAGACGTTGTCCTTGTACTGCGGATCGCTGCTGAGGGTCTTCCAGGACGGCGCTCCGCCAAATCCCTTCCAATGAGTCTTGTGGGCTTCGAGGCTCTCACCCGACACCATGTACACCAGGTTCGGCATTCCGGTGCCGATGACCGTCTGCGCGAAGAACACCGGTGACAGCCCGACTTCCTGCATGAGCGGCACTTCGCCGGCATTGAACATCTTCACCTTGTTGATGCCCTTGCCTTCGCTGTGGCTCTGGTAGGTGCGCAGCTCGAAGATCCAGGGCTTCTTCTCGGCGGCGGAAGGCGGCACGGCCAGCTGCTTCATGGAATCAAAGGCCACCAGCAGTGAACTTTCAAAGCGCTGGTAGGTGGGATCCGACTTCGGGGTGTTGAGGTAGTCGGCGGCGGCGGTCTGGTAGGCGGCATCGGCGGCGAGCTTGGCCGGCACCTCGGCGAACGCACCCGGGGTGGCAAAGGGAATCAGCACGTACACCTTGTTGTTGGTGGAGTCCTGAATTTCGGTGAACACGCCGATGGGCTGGATGCCCATGCGGTTGTAGGCGGGCACCGCGGCCTTTTCCCAATACTCGCCGATGCGCTGGATCTGGGCCGCCGACTGCGTGGTGTACACCCGCAATTCGTAGTATTGCGGCGCGCCCGAATCAGCAGCGGCAAGGCGTTGGGGGATGACCATTGCCGTGAGCAGCGCCAGGACGGCGAGCAGGCAGCGGGTGGGACGGGACAGGGCGGGAATCATCGAACCCACTGCTAGGCGGCGGCCGCGGGGCCGGCAAGCAGGATCTCGCCGTGGACGAAAAAAGGCGCGCCGAGGTGGCGCGCCTTGAAATGAAGGGAAGGAAGCGGATCCGATACCGGCTCAGCGCCGGTCGTTCAGCTTCGAGAGCAGGCGGAGGATTTCGAGGTACACCCACACCAGCGTCACGAGGAGACCGAATCCGCAGTACCATTCCATGTACTTCGGCGCGCCGCGCTGGATGGCGGTTTCGATGCGGTCGAAGTCGAGGATAAGGCTCAGAGCGGCGACGCCGACGATCACGAAGCTGATGCCGATGCTGAGCGGGCTCGAATTGGTGAGGAAGGGCAACGGCTTGCCGAAGAAGCCCATCACCATGTTCACCAGGTAGAGCAGGGCGATGGCGCCGATGGCGGCCATCATGCCGAGCTTGAACTTCTCCGTGGCCCGCACGATGCGCAGGCGGTAGAGGGTCAGCATCATGGCCAGCACGCCCATGGTCAGGCCGGCGGCCTGAAAGGCGATGTACTGGTACTTCGCGCTGAAGACGAAGGAGATCGCCCCGAGCAGGAACCCTTCGAGGACCGCGTAGGCCGGCGCGAGCCCGGGTGCCCACTGCTGTTTGAACATCAGCACCATGGCGATGATGAACCCGCCGAGGCCGCCAACGGCGACGAGGGGAAGGGCCACCGCCGGATTGGCGGAAACTGCGCTCCAGCTGAACGCAGCCGAAAGCACGGCGAGGAGCAGCAGCACGCCGCTCTTGAAGGTCACGCCGTCGAGGGTCATCGACGGGCCGCTGTAGGCCCGGACGCTCGAGAACGTCTTGTCACTCAAAACCGGATTGGTCGATTCCATACGCGCCGGAAGATAGAGGGGGAATGCGATTCGTCCAGTGCCGGATGCGTCCGTCGGAACGAATTGAAAAACAATAACTTCGGTGGAAAGGGACTCCCTACTTTGCCGCCGCTGCGGTTTTTCGCCGTTCGATGATGGCCCACGGGTCTGCCGGCACGGGGGCGTGTTCCACGTACGGCCCGAGGTCGCGGAGCGCGATGCCGCGGTAGCCGTTTGATTTCATCCAAGCGAGGTATTCCCGGAAGCGTTCCAGCGGTGTGTTGACCCAGGGATGTTCCCGATCTGGAACTCCGTGAAACTGGAGCACTGCGATGCGTCCTTCGCGGGCCTGCGTCACGGCATTGGTCAGGTTGGCCAGCGTCCAGGTGGGACGCGCATCGCCGGTGGTGGGAATGAGTAGGAGATGATCCTGACCGGGCTCGAAGGGAATGCCCCGGCCGGTCTCGTACGCGTACTCGGGCTGGGCGCCGCGCCGCGCGTAGCGGAAGCCGAGGTCGCGAAGCAGGGGAAGCGCGGCGGGATGGATGGCGTTGCCCGGATAGCCGAAGCTCACCGGACGCGGGATGCCATGCTCGGCGCAGCGTTGATTGATGAATTCCACCTCCCCGCGCAACCGGCCGAGCGTGTCGGCCGAGACCCCCATGTGGCTGCGGGTATGATTGCCGATCTCGAAGCCGTCGCGATGGAGCTCGGCGATCTGCTCCCAGGTCATGTAGTCCACCTTGTTGGTGGTGAACGTGAATCCCTCAGTGATGAAAAACGTGGCGCTGAAGCCGTGCTGCTTCAGCAACGGACGCACGTTGGCGTGCAGCGAGGCAACCGAGTCGTCGAAAGTGAGCACGACCAGCTTGTCCGGAATCGGCGCCGCCGCGCAGGTGGTCGCGCACGTGATCCACCCCGACACCAGAAGCCACCGCAGTTGATTCCATCCAAACCGTCGCATGCGCAAAATTGCGTTCATCGATCCCAATTCACTCGTTACTCCCGACCGATCACCGATCACGGATCACCGTTCCCCTCCCTCAAACCGCCCCCAACCGCCCCGTGGAGTCGCCAAACTGCTTCAACCCCGCGACCCCCATGCGGTCGGCGAGCGACAGGTACAAGTTGCTCATGGGCTTGCCGCCGTGCTTTTGGTAGCGGCCCGGGGTCAGCGTTCCGCCGCCACCGCCGGCGAGGACGATGGGCAGGTTGGAATGCGTGTGGCGGTTGGCGTCGGCATTGCCGCCGCCGTAGACGATCATGGAATTGTGAAGGAGCGAATTTCCATCGTCGTCGCGGGTGGATTCCATCTTGTCGAGGAAGCGCGCGAACTGCTGCGCGTACCAACGGTCGATGTCCGCCACCTTGCGGATCTTTTCCGCGTCGTTGAAGTGATGCGACAGGTCGTGGTGGCCCTCGGGGATTCCGATGTGGGCGAACGAACGATTGCTGCCGTCATGGGCGAGCAGCATGGTGGCAATACGCGTGGAGTCGGTCTGAAAGGCGAGTACCAGCATGTCGAACATCAGCTGCAGATGCTCGCCGTAGTCGGTGGGAATTCCCGGCGGCGTCTCGACGGCGGGATCGCGCGGCTTGCCGAGTTGCTCCGCCCGGGCGATGCGGGTCTCGATTTCACGGATGCCGGTGAGGTACTGGTCCAGCTTGTCGCGGTCGGGGGAGTTGAGCCGCCGTTGCATGGAACGGGCGTCACTCACAATGAAGTCGAGAATCGACCGCTGTTCGCGCTGACGGCGATCGAGGCTGGCGGCGCGTTCGCCCGGGGCGCCGCTGCCGAACAGGCGTTCAAACACCAGGCGCGGATTCGCCTCCGCCGACAGCGGGGTCGTGGGGGAACTCCAGGACAGGTTGTGCTGATACGCGCAGGCGTAGCCGGAATCACAGGCGCCGGAATACCGGCCGGTGTCGCCGGTGAGCTCGAGCGAGGGGAATCGGGTCAGGTGTCCCACCTCCCGGGCCATCACCTGATCAATCGAAATGCCGGCGCGAATGTCGGTGGCGCTCTTCTTGAGTCGGACGCCGGTGAGAAACACACCATTGCCGCGGGCATGATCGCCACCGCCGTCGGGCCCTGGCTCGGCGGCGCGATGATCGAGTCCACCCAGAACCTGCAGCCGCTTGGCGTGGCTTTCCAGGGGTTGAAGGGTGGCGCCGAATTGCAGGCTCTCGCCGTCCTTGGGCCACCACGCCGAGGGAATGGCGCCGTTGGGGAAAAAGACGAATGCCGTCCGCAGCGGGGCGCCGGTCGCGGTGGTGGCCAGCGGCGCGGCGGCACCAAGGAGCGGCAGGGCGCCCGGGGCCAACGAGGCGAAGGTGGGCAGCGCAATTCCCGCGCCCAGTCCGCGGAGGAAGTGACGGCGATTCAGGCTGGCATGACGTTCCGCGGCGTGATGACGGAAGGGCTTCGGATTCGTGCTCATGGCGTGTTCGAGTTCCGGGCGTCGGCCCGCTGCTGGGGGGATCGGGTGGAGGATTTCGGCGCGGCGGGCCTGGCATCCGCATCGCTCGCGAGCCGGGTCTTCAGGAAGGGGGCGGAGGTGGTGATCCCCGCAATGAGGGCCGAGGGTTTTCCGTCGGCGCGGAGAACGGCCGCCACGATCTGATCGACCGTCTCCACGTCGGTCTCCCGCAGGCCGCGGCCGAGGGCGTAGGTCAGCATCTTCTCGGTCAAGGTGCGGTAGAAATCCGGCGCGTGCCGGGTGGCCAGAATCTGCTTCAATTCGCGGACGTCCTTGAAGGCTTCGCCGGTGAGCAGCACGCCGGAGGTGTCCACCGGCTGACCGCGCTCGGATTCGCGCCACAAGCCCATGGCGTTGAAGTTTTCCAGCGCCAGCCCCAGCGGATCCATGCGGTTGTGACAGCCGCTGCAAAGGGGTTTCTCCCGATGCAGCGCCAGCATCTCGCGCAGGGTGGGCGTCTTGTTCGCGGCCCGCTTGCTGGCGTCCTCCAGGGGCGATACGTCGGGCGGCGGCGGGGGCGGCGGCGTTCCGAGAATGTTGTCGAGGATGAACAGCCCGCGCTTCACCGGCGAGGTGCGGGTGGGGTTCGAGGTGACCGCGAGGATGGTTCCCTGGGTGAGCAATCCGCCGCGCGAACTTTCGGCCGGCAGGGCCACGCGCCGCAGCTCTTCGCCGGCGACTGACGTGGTGAGATTGGTCAGGCCGTAGTGTTTGGCGAGACGCTCGTTAACGAACACGTAGTCGCTGTTGAGCAGCTCGCTCAGGGGACGATCCTCGCGAATGACATAGGCCACGGTCTTTTCGGTTTCCTGGCGCATGGCGCGTCGCAGGTCGCCATTGAGTTCCACGCGAACCGGGGCGTTGTTGCGCTTCACGATCTCGGGGCGCAGCGTCTCCAATTCCTTGCGCTCCTCGGCTGTCAGGTCGCTTTCGGTGCGTTGACGCAGGGCGCGGAAGCGATCGCGCTTCGCCTCGAAGGCCGTATCAGGCACCGCTTCGCGAGCCAGGACCTGACGGGCGTCGATCGATACGTTCTCGATGTCCCGGGCCTGTAGCCATTGTCCAACGAAGTTGCGGATGAAGCCGTCGAATCGTGCGTCAGACATCAGGCGTCGCACCTGGGGTTCCAGGTTGGCCCGAAGCTTTCGGTCGCCCGCGAGACGCAGCAGTTCCTCGTCCGGCATGGTGGACCAGAAAAAGTACGAAAGCCGCGAAGCCAGGGCGTATTCGTCCACGAACGGATACTTTCCGCCCGAGGCGATGGCATCGGAGAATTCCTCCCGGAACAAGAACCGCGGCGACGCAAGAATGGCAACGAAGGCCTGACGGATCCCCGCTTCGAACGGCTTGGAACCATCGCGGTATACCGCTTCGGCCAGAGTGGCGAGCCGATCGACGGTGGCGACATCCACCGGGCGTCGGAAGGCGCGCCGGGCAAAGGGCTCGATGAGCTCCCGGGCGTACCGGCGCCGGCCCGCCGTGTCGGCCGGGGGATCCTTGGGAAAGAATCGCGCGTAGTGAGCTGGCTTCACCCAGTGCTGGCGCTCCATCGGCCCGCGCAGGGTGAGTGAGTCGAGACGAAGGGCGAGGGAGCGGACGTGCTTTTGACCCGGGGTCAGGGGCTGAATCTCAAACTCCAGCACGTGATCGCCGGCGGACAGGGTTCGCTCGAGCGCGAACTGAAACGGACGGTTTCCCTCGCGGGTGAACGCACGCGACCACGCTTCCTGGCCATCAATCCGGAGCGTGATCTTGCACTGATTGTAATCGAACTGGTTGTCGACGAAGCGCTCGGTGGCCGCGAGATCGAGCCCCAATTTGAAGGTGCCGCCCTGCTGAAACGTGTGCCGGTGCGTGACGCGTGCCGGCTCGTAGTAGGAAAGGGTCAGCGGTCCGCTGGCGCCCTTTCCTTTGCCGGCGCCGGGCGCGTTGGTCGCGGCGAACTGCTTTCCGGAAATCACCGTTTCGGCCGGCAGCGCGGATTCCCCCGGAACCGCCTTTTCGACGATAGACTGCGCGGCTGCGAGGTACTTCTCCAGCAGCATGGGGGAGACCGTCAACACCTCGCCGAGATTGTCGAATCCGTGTCCGCTGTCGTCGGCAGGGAACTCGACCTGGGTGTCGAATTCGACCCCAAGGAGATCGCGGATGGTGTTGCGATATTCGGTCCGGTTGAGCCGGCGCACCACCACATGACCGGGGTCGGGATCGGCGGGATCGGCGTGGAACACGGACGCCTTGATCCAGTGTTCGAGGCGCTGCTTCTGCTCCGCCGAGGGCTGTGATTTGCGGGCCGGGGGCATGAGGCCGGCGCGCACATTCTTGAGGACCGCGAGCCAGGTGTCGTGATCCGCCAGCGCGGCGTCGTCGGATGCGAACGCGTCAAAATCGACGCCGCCCTTCTTTTCCCCGTCGGCATGGCAGTCGCCGCAGAATTCCCGGAGCAGCGGGCGGATCTCGGAGGTGAATCGGGCGTCCGATGCCGCATGCAGCGGCCCAGATACGGCAAACGCTGTCAGGGTCGCGATTCCGACCTTCCGGACGCCTGCGGGCAGCAGGCGGCGAAGGAAGCGGGCGGGGTGGACCATTTGCGGGAATCTAATGGATTCCGTTGACCCCGCACAACTCTCCAGTCCCTCACCGGAGGGGGGTAGAATCGCAATTACTTGCCCGCTGGTTTTGGAGCCGCCGGCTTGGGAACCGCGGGTTGGGGTACCGTCAGCCACAAATGCGAGATC
>CANGMO010000073.1 GCA_947454295.1 Verrucomicrobiota bacterium
CACGGCGTGGCTCGAACACAATCCCGCGGCGAAATGCACCACGATCTTGTGACTTAGATAAACACTGTAGGCGATCCGTGCGAGGAACGCCGCCCCGGGAACGTGGATGCGGTGAAACGGAAGGCGCGGACTCACCGCCACGACCAGAAACAGGGCCATGCCGATGGCAATCAGGGGAAACTTCCAGACGCAGGAAACCAACGTCGTATCGCCCTCACTCAAGTACAAGCCACCCGCCACCGCAGCGAGCGCCGGAATCCACAGCCACCCCGCCGCACCGGTGAGTCGCCGCCACCAGGAAAGCCGGTGCCGCTCGACGGCGGCGAGGACCACGCCCAGCACCAGCGGATCCAGGCGGGACCAGGTGGGGTAGTAGATCCACAGATAATATTCCCGGCCGGGAATCCTCCCCGACGGATCGGCCAGCCACTTCGAAAGCCCCGCCCGCAGCAGCAGCCCTCCAATGACAATCAGCACCGGCACCGCAATCGCGAGGCGAATCCGGCGCACCAGTCCGACGAGCAACAGCGGCAGGATCAAATAGAACTGATCCTCCACCGCCAGCGACCACGCGTGGGAAAACGCAGTCCCGGCCTGCAATCCGATGTTCTGCACCGACAACAGGTACTTCCAAAGCGGGGACAACACGGGCCGCTCCCGCCAGCCCGGCAGGAGAAAGTAGACCGCCACCACCACCAGATACACCGGCAGGATCCGCAAGGCGCGACGGGCGTAGAACCGGCCAAACCGGAAGGAGCCCCGCTCCTGCAACTGCCCGAGAATCTGTCCGCCGATGAGATAGCCGCTGAGGACGAAGAACAGGTCCACCCCCACCCATCCGAACCGGTGCACGTCGTACGGGAGTCCGAATCCAAACCCTGCGGAGTGATACCAGACCACCATCACAATCGCGCAGGCCCGCAGCAGGTCGAGGCCTGGTTGACGCGTATGGACACCCGAACGCGCCGCATCGGTCGGCCTGCCAGATTCGCACGCGGGAGACGCCGGACGGTCAAGAGTGGAAGAGGAGGTCATGCTCGCAGACGCCGACGATTCATGAGCGAGGTTTGACATTCCATCCACAAAGCATCGAACGCGTCATCTTTCGCTCACCCCCGCTTCGCCACGGAGCCAGCCCGGCACTCCGTCTGCTTGTGGGAAGCCGATGTTGCGACTCCCGAAACACGCCTTCCGGATTCTTTTCTTCCTCCTCACGCCGCTGATCGGAATTGCCGCGGGGGAATCCCCTGCCCGGCTCCTGATTCGCGACGGCCTGATCGTAACCATGAAGCCCGGGGAAACCGCTCCCTTCACGGGCTACGTGCTGGTCGGAGCCGACGGCAAGATTCAGTCGATTGGCCGCGGCAAGGCTCCAGCCAGCCTCACCGCAACGGTCGTGGTCGAGGCCGCCGGAAAGTTCGTCTGCCCGGGTTTCATTTCCGCTCACAGCCACGTGTTTGCGACGGGAATGCGCGGGTTGGGCGCGTCGCTGACCATCCGTTCCTGGCTTGGCGCGTGGATCCCCTACATCGCGTCCTCCTCCGATGAGGACCTCTATTACTACACCCTTCATGGCTGCCTCGACTTCCTTCAGTACGGCATCACCAGCGCCTATAACTTCGATTACAGCGGCACCACCTTCACCGGTTACGGCGGCAAGCCGGCGGAGCTGCGTCCGGGCGACTGGGACGAGCAGCAGATCAAGGGTGCCGTGGAATCTGGAATCAGGGTGGTGCATTCCTTCGCGCTGCGGCGCGGCGGAACGGAGGCCGAAAACCGCGCGTATGTGGCCAGCGTGGTCAAGATTGGCCAGCGCTACGCCGCGACCCACGACAATTTTCTCAAGCTCTCCATCATGGGCAGCACCGCCTATGTCAGCACCCCGGAGGTGGCGCGACAGGAGGGCATGGCTCTCCGCGAGTTCGGCCTGGATAACCAGTCCCACTTCCTGGAACCGCCCGACAATCTGGAGCAGCGCGATCGCTTTCCCTGGTTCGCCGAGGCAGGCCTGCTCGGCACCAACCTCACCTTCGGCCACTTCATCCACACCACACCGGAGATTATCCGCGCCACCGGCAAGGCCGGGGCGATGATGTGCTGGAATCCCATGTCCAACGGCCGGCTCGCCTCCGGCATCGCGGACATTCCGTCCATCCTCAAGGCAGGCATCCACGTGGGCATGGGTGTCGACGACCAGTGCGCCAGCGACATCCCCGATCCGTTCGAAAACATGCGAACGGGCCTCTACATGATCCGCGCCCGCGCGGAGGACGCGACGATCCTGTCCCCGTACGACGTGCTGCGATTCCACACCCTCGGATCGGCCCAGGTGATGCGGGTCGCGGATCGCGTGGGCAGCCTGGAGCCCGGCAAGTTTGGGGACCTGCTGATCATCGACCCGCGGCGGCGCGACGTCGGCCCGGTGCATGATCCCTACGCCACGCTGGTCCTCGCCTGCAGCCAGATGAATCTGGAACAGGTCTACGTCGGCGGCGAATTGAAGACCCAGCGCGGCGAACTGGTGGGCGTCGACTTCCGCCGCATCTCGGACGAGGTCCACCGCCGCGTCGCCGCCGCCATCGCCCGCAGCCAGCCCAAGTAGCCGCCCATTCTCACGGCATCCGCAGCCGGTAGAAGCGTGCCGGCGCGTTCGTCCCCTGCGGGTCGCTGAACGAAATCCCCTTGTGATCCATCATGTTGGTGGAAATCCGGCTCCAGGACGGCCGGGTGAGATTCGTGCAAGCCTCGATCGCGACCCACATGCCAAAGGGGTCTCCAGCGCCACCCGGCAACCCGACTGAAAACCCGAACGATCCCGCGTTGCCACTCAGCGTCGCGGTGGCCGTTTGGATCTCCGGATTGAAGGGTTTGCCACCGAAACCCGCCCACCCGCTCGTGCCGGGGAGATAGTAGACCCCGAACGTTCGCTGGGGCACCCCGGCGGGCATATCGCCCTCGAAGTACACTCCTCTCAATTGTTGGGGGAAATTGAACACGTAATTCTCGAAGGTGGTGACGCTGGCAGGAACCGTGAGGGCCACAAGTTGATCACATCCCGAGAACGCGCCTTCCTTGAGAATCCGCACGCCATCGGGGATCCGGTAGGTGCCGGCCTTCCCCGCCGGACACCGTACCAACACGCCTCCCGGTCCGACGAACACCCCGCCATTCAGGGCGCTGTACAGCACCCCATCGACACTGCTGAAAATCGCATTGGGCACCGCCACGTTGATGTTCTGCAGATTGGGACACCCGTCGAACGTATCGCCGCGGCCCAAGTACCCACCGTCAATGCTCCCCACGCCTCGACCGACGGTCACTTCCTTCAATCGCGTGCACCCCTTGAACACCTGCGCCTTGAGGATGGCGAGGCTGTCGGGCATTTCGAATGAACTCAGCCCGGTGCAACCCTCAAACGCGTTATCCTCAAGCACCTGGACCCCTTCCTCGATCTGGATCTGGGTCAGGCCCGTGCAGCCACTGAACGCACCGGCAGAGATCACGCCGATGTTGCCGGGAACCACCATTCGAGTCAGGCCCGTGCAGCCAGCAAACGAGTAGGATCCCATCGAGGTGACACGGCGCGGGATCGTCACGCTCGACAGCCCGGTACAGCCCGAGAACGCGCCCGACCCAATGGTGGTGACGCCTTCGGGAATGCTGATGCCAGAGAAGTGGGAACAATTTCCGAACGCACCCGCCCCAATGGTCGTAACCGCGTCGGGAATGCGGATACCAGACAGGCTGGAACAGCCCCAGAACGCATCGTCCCCAATCGATGTCACCCCGTCTGGAATCGAGACGCGAGCCAGGCCCGCGCATCTGGAGAACACATTGGACCCGATCGAGGTGACCCTTCTCGGAATCTCAACCGAGGAGACAGCGGCACATCCATCAAAGGCATAATCCCCAATGAAGGTGACGCTGTCGGGAATCGAAACGCGACCCAGTCGGGAACAATCAGAAAAGGCATGCTTCCCAATGGAGGTGACACCGCTGGGGATATCCAAGGATTCCAGGCCAGAGCATTGCGAAAAAACTCCGTCGCCTATCGAGGTGACACCTTCGGGAATCGTGAGGCCACGAAGACTGGTGCAGCCAAGAAACAGGCTGTCCGGGATGGAGGTGATGCCTTTGGGAATCGCTATCTCGGCCAGGCTATTGCAGTTGATGAATACCCTGCTGCCCATCTTGGTAACAGTGTCGGGAATGGTGACACGTTTCAGTTGATAACACCGTTCAAGGGCAGAGTTTCCGATGCTGGAAAGCCCCGCCCCCATTACGAGCTGGACGAGACTACCGCACTGAGAAAAGGCATAGGCTCCGATCGAGGTCACGTGGCCGGGAATCTCGAGATTCGAAAGCGCGGTGTTGCCACTGAACGCCCAATCCCCGATTGCCGTCACACCGTTTGGAAAGGAATACCCGTCGCCCTTTCCTGCGGGAAAGCAGACCAGCGTCGTAAAAGACTTGTCAAAAACCACCCCGTCCACGCTGGCATAGTCCCGACTGCTGGAATCCACCCGGAGGCTGGTCAATTGCGAACAGCCGCCGAACGCACTACCCCCGATGTTGGTAACAGAGCCCGGAATCCGCAGCTCGGCCGGGCCAGGGCAAAGCCAGAACGCCTGGCTTCCGATGCTCTGGACACCGTCGGGCAGCGAAAACTCGGTCAGCTTGCCGCAACCGAAAAACGCATTGTCTCCAATGCGGCTGATGCTCGTCCCAAGGGTAACCTGCGTGAGATTGTCACAATGGACAAACGCCCAGTTCCCAATGGTGGTGACACGGGGAGGGAGGACCATCTGCTGAAGCCCGCTGCAATACTCAAACGCCCAGTCCCCGATGGTGGTGACACTCGGAGGAAGGACCATCTTCCGGAGCCCGCTACAATAGCGAAACGCGTCGTTCCTGATCGTGGTCACATTGGTGCCAAGCGTAATGAGTGTGAGGTCGCTGCGGGAGCCAAAGGCTTCAGCTCCAATTTCAGTCACCGGCAGGCCGTTGATCCAATCAGGAACGACAACCGAGGTGCGTCCAGTGCCCGTATACTTGGTGATAACGATCTGATTGTTGTTGGTCGTGTAGGTGAACTGCGCCTGAAGTCCAAACGGCGCGATCAGCAGCAGCCACAAACATATCACGGTAGCAGCGGCGCCTCGCGCGAACGGGTTGGAAGCGGGCAGGTTTGAATTCATTGTGGTGTCTCGACTCCTGTTCCTGTGCATCAGCGTTCTCCTTGTCGGGAGTTGAGCGACGTCACCGCTCAACTTTGAGTTGGAGGATGTACACCGGGACCAAAGCTCCGGGTCAAGCTCGCCTTCAGAGACCACAGGCCAGCGCACTGCCCGCTGGCCACAAGATCTTCGCGAAACCGGAAGGATCGACACGATCCACGCCCGCCAGGAGTGCGGCAGCGGAACAAATTGCACCCAGATAGAAACGGGGATCACCGCCCGTTGCCGATTTCACGCTTGCCCGCCCAATCCAGCTCACTATTTCTCTTCCCAGGAGGAGAAAGCCCATCGCAGCCGCACGACAAGGACCGCACACGACACGTAGTTATTGGAGCCAATCGAACGGCACTCCCTGGGGCCCAAACGCACCGATGACCATGAATCCGTACGCATCGTTCTCACAGCGCTTCTTCGCCTTGTTGATTGATGGACTGATCTTCCTGCCCCTGGGGCTGGGCAGCGAGTGGCTGGAATCGGGATCCAAGGGCTTCGCGTTCGCACTGGGCAACCCACTGATCTTCGCAGGGGTTGCCTACGAGATTTACTGCCATGGAAAATATGGGCGGACCATCGGCAAGCGGGTCATGGGGATTCGTCTGTCCCGAGTGGATGGAGCGGCCATCGGGTGGCGGGAGTCCTGGCTCCGCAGTTCTATGCAACTCCTCTTCGTCACCCTGAGTTTCATCGGGATGAACGTGGCGTTGATGACGATTACCGACGCCGACTACTACGTTCCGGGATGGCTCGACCGTACCAAAAACCTGCTGGCGCACTACCCAAGCTGGCTCTCATGGACCAGCACCGCCTCAAGCATTTGGTTTTGGAGCGAACTCATCGTCATGCTGTGCAACCGGCGACGGCGTTCCCTGCACGACTTCATCGCCGGTACCGTCGTCGTCGCGGACAATCGGGTTTCACCCCCCGACACCGGCACCCTCGAGTCGCCCTCAAGCAACCCGGCGTAAATCCATCCCATCCCGCATAGCAGTATGGAGTCCGGTAGCGGCGCTGCCGGTTTGGGAGCTCCCTTTGCGACAGGATCCGGGCACAAAGCCTCGCGGGATTCCGGGCGGATTTGAAACAATTGAGGTAGCTTCGGATTCTCGGACGGAGAGGAGGAGGGCTTGAGGCAACCTCAGTTCGACACCAAAGACCGCATCCACCATTTTAATTGGCACCCTGTGAGCCCCATTACCCATTTTCTCGCCAGCTGGTCGATCGGTGAGCGATTCACCAATGATCCAAGGGAACGGCAGTGGATTACCGCCGCGGGTTTGGTTTCGGACCTGGATGGACTCGGAATCGTCTTGGATATCGCAAACCGTCTCCTCGGCCGCCCCGACGCGGATTGGTACGGCAGATTCCATCACCTGCTGCTACACGGCGCCCCAGGGGCACTTGCGTATCTCGTGGTCGCAGGGATGTGCGGAGTTCGGGGATTCCACGTATGGCTCCTGATGACATCCGCCTTCCACCTCCATTTGATCTGCGACCTCGCTGGCTCGCGCGGGCCCTCTGCCCAGGACATTTGGGGAATCGACTACCTGAGCCCGTTGAATCATTCGTGGGTTGTCGACTGGAGACATCAGTGGCCCCTGAATGGTTGGCCAAACTTGGTGATCACATTGGCTCTCATTCTTTGGACTCTCTTTCGAGCGGTACAGGGATCTGCCTCACCCTTATCGCTCTTTAGCTCAATCCTCGATGCCCGTTTCGTCGGGATCTTGCGTCAACGGTGGAATCCTCACCACACCGGCCGGACTCCTGTCTGAGAAAGATGAAAGAAAGTCCGCACGCTGGACGCTCCAACCCATTGAGTTGCTGCGCTCCCCACCGGCCCCCAAAGAAACAACAGCGATTTCTCGCGGTTTCTTGCAGTGGTGCCGGTGGTGGGCCTCGAACCCACAACCTAACCCTCATGAAGACACTGCGCTGACCCGTTCAGCTAAACCCCCACGCGAAAACGCGGGAGACACCATGGCGGGGTCATATCAGGCGCAGTGGACGGAAGGTTCGAAGCATTGGCCGCCGAGACAAAGGTGGCCCGCCTGGATAACCAGTACACCGACTTTCATAGAAGATGCTGGCACCTTCCAAACAACCAACAGGCATTCATACTGGTCATCCGCCATCAGCACCTACCCTGGGTGGCAACCTCTTTGGATGCGGCGACCGCAAGGCCGTCGGGGCGATAAAAGAATTCCGGCTCTCAGCAGATGGCCCCAGATATCTGACGAGCCTGGTCACCACGTTGAGAATTTGCGGCTTGAGGGTTTTTCACTTTCAGGTTCCCTCCAATCGCATCGGTTACAGATGACACCGTGGACCATGCGGTAGCCGGTTGATGGAGATTCAACCAATTCCTCCCGAGTTGGAGTTCAATCTCGAATCGATCCGCTCCTACTTTGTCATCCCGCAGGAGCTGAGATCCCCCCCGACCACTTCCCATGGACGAAACCCTCGCCTCGCCAACAACCCCCGAAGGCATCTGCCGGCGCTACGATACATCCGTCATCGTCAGGAGGTGGGGGGCAACGTGGATGGACTTCCTGCTTCTGTATCTCGCCTTCTTTGGATTGCTGTTCCTGGCCCCGGGAAAACCGTCCTCGGTCCCGCTCCTGATTCTCCCCATTGGCTTCGCATATTTCCTCATTCTCGAGCACACCTTTGGACGAACCTTGGGAAAGCTCATCTGCCGCGTGCGGATCGTGAACGCCTCCGGGTCCTTTCCCAAGTTGAGCCAGGCGATGATTCGCACACTTTTTCGGATCCTCGAGGTCAACCCCGCGCTTTTGGGCGGCGTGCCTGCAGGAATCGTCGTGCTTGCCTCGAAGAAACGTCAGCGGCTCGGGGACATGGTTGCGAAGACGTTTGTCTTACGGGAGGAGGACTACCGTTACCTTCAGCACCTTCACGTCTCGCAGACCAGCGGACTAGGCGGGGCTGGTCCAGTTGAGGGATTTCCACCCTCGCTGCCAACGCTGCTGCCACCATCGGTCGCTCCCAGCGAATGGGTTGTCCCTTCAAAACTATCCTATTGGTGTGTCGGGGCCGGCTATCTAGGGCTCGTTTCCGTCCTTCTCCTGCCCGCGCCGGCGGCACTCTTCGCCGGCGTCATGGGCCTCCGAGAAACCCGACGGAATCCAGACCGGAAGGGAAAGGGGCGCGCTTGGTTCGGGATTGTTATGGGCACACTGTTCTCCATCGTCCTCTTGATCGGGATTGGACTTGTTATTACCGACTCAAGAAAGACCGGATCGTAACCATCCGCTCGCGACCGCGATGGAGGCGTCGCTGCAGTTCGAGTTCCACGGAGAGATTCACCAGTTCGCTCGCCGGCATTCTCCAAATCCTTCGGACCGTCCAAGCCTCTTTGAATCCCAGGAGGGTTTGAAACACACCGCGCTGACACATCTTCATTAAGAATGTTTCGCC
>CANGMO010000074.1 GCA_947454295.1 Verrucomicrobiota bacterium
CTGACCGGCGAAGCTGATTTGTATGGGGCCTACGGCGGACTTCCGACCGGCAAAGCCACGGACTTCTCCAGCACCAATCCGGGGCGGGCATCCGAAGTGGTCGTGCTCCGTGCGACCCCAGACGTGCCGGATCTGGGTGGCGCCTACTTCCTTGAAGTGCGGTTCCCGTCGACCAATACCAACCGGACAGACTACACGATCCGCGCGGTGGCGAGCCTCACCGGGAGTGTGAGCAGCGCGCAGCCCATCGTGCCGGTCATCGGGCTTCCGGCGGTGATCGGTGGTTCGTTGACCATCACCTTCAACACGCTGCCGGGTGAAACCTATCGCCTGGACCACACGACCAACCTGTTTGCATCGCCGATTTCCTGGGCGCAGGTGGGGAATCTCATCGTGGCCAGCGGTTACACCACCACCGTGACGCTGCCGAATTTCCCGGTTTCCGACGCCACCCTGCAGGCGTTCCGAATCGTTCAGACGGGTGTTGGTCCGGCGCCGGTCAAGATCACCACGCTGGCCAATGCGACGCCGATCACGGCCACCACGGCTGCCGATGGCGCGGTGGATTATTACGCCTACGATGTTGCGGACGGCATTGTCGGACTGCGGCTGGCCATCACCGGCCTGAGTGCCGATGTGAACCTGGCGGTCCACGCCGCACCGGTGCTCCCGTCGGCAACGACCTACAGCTATTTGAGCGCGAATGCGGGTCTCGCATCCGAGGAGATTCTCATCGACGCGGGTAGCTCGCCGGTACCGCTTTCCTCCGGTCGCTGGTACGCGGGTGTGTTCTCTCCGGACGTTCCGGCGAAGACCGCCACCTACACCATCACGGCGACGGAGATTCCGTATCCCGCCGCGGTGACCAACGGGGTGGCCCAGTCGGGCAAGTTGTCGAAACGGGGCGCCGTGGACTACTACTACGTCGAGGTTCCCGATGGCATTTCCCAGGCGACCTTCTCGCTCAGCAACTCGGGCAACGCCGACCTGTACGTTCGCGGCGGCTCTCCGCTGGCGGGACCCCATGCCTACGACGCGGCCAGCACCAACGCTGGCGCGGCCAATGACGTGATCGTGCTTTCCAGCACCGGAGGCCCTGTGGCCCTAACTCCGGGCCGCTGGTTCATCGGCGTCGCCTCGGCCTCCGATGCCGCGGTGACCTACAGCCTGACGGTGACCTTTGGCTCGGCGCCTTCGACCGGTGTGGATGCCACCATCATCCCGCCCTCGGTTGCCGGGGGACCGTTCACCATCGTCTTCGACTCCACGGTTGGCGCGGTGTACCAGGTCGAGACCACGGAAGACCTCTTCGCGAATCCTGTGACCTGGAGTCCAGTAGAAGCCGCGATCACGGCCACCGCGACCAAGACCTCGGTGTCCATCACTCCGCCCGCTGGGGGCTCGGCCGGCCTGCGCAGCTACCGCGTGCGTCAGTTGGTCAGCGTGCCGACTGGAATCACGGCATCCTTCGAGCAACCCACCACGCCTGGCGGCCCGTTCAATGTGGTGTTCACCAGCACCGTCGGGTCGGTGTATCAGGTGGAGTTTACCGACAACCTCTTCGCGACCCCCGTGGTCTGGACGGCAGTGGGTTCCCCGGTGACCGCCAGCTCGACGACCACCAAGGTGGCCATCACGCCGCCGGCCGGCGGGTCCAGTGGTCTGCGCAGCTATCGCGTGGTTCAGGTGACCGGCGGCACCACGCCCACCACGATTACCGCCACCTTCGAACTACCCGCCACGCCGGGCGGCCCGTTCAATGTGGTGTTCACCAGCACGGTGGGCGCGGTGTATCAGGTGGAGTTCACCGACAACTTGTTTGCGACCCCTGTGGTGTGGACCGCTGTGGGTTCCTCGGTGACCGCCAGTTCGACGACCACCAAGGTGGCCATCACGCCTCCCGCCGGAAATCCGGCAGGACTCCGCAGCTATCGCGTGCGGCAGATTTCTCCCTGAGGGTTTTGGGAGCGGCTTCGCCCGGACTTGCCATGACTCCTCTCGTCGTCTCGCTGAATCCGGCGATCGACGCCGAATGGCGCGTGCCGGAGATCCTGGCTGAAGAGAAGAACGAGCTCATCTCCGAGCGCCGCTGGCCCGGCGGAAAGGGGATCAATGTCAGCCGCTGGCTGACCTGGTTGAAATGCCCCGGACGCCTGTTCCTCCCGCTGGGCGGTGACACCGGACGCGAGCTGGCCGCCGGGTTGAAGCGCGAGCGCATCGACTTCACAGCGTTTCCACTCCGGCAATCGACGCGGGTCAATGTGGTCATCACGCCCGATCCCGGAAAGGGACCACAGTACCGATTCAATCCCTCCTGGCCGCGCGTCACGCCGCATGAAGCCGCCGGGCTTCGGCGTCAGACGCTCGCACTGCTGGAGCGTCAGTCACCGTCGGATCCGCTGGTGCTTTCGGGAACGCTCGCCTTTGGAGCACCTGCCGACACGTACGCGCGTTTGATTCGCGCGGCACGCCGTTCGGGGCGGCGCACGGTCCTCGACTGTGATCGCGACCCGTTCGCGCTGGCGGTGCAGGAGCATCCGTGGCTGGTGAAACCGAACGAATTCGAATTGGCGCAATGGGCCGGCAGGCGTCTGCGAACCGAGCGGGCCGAATATCTGGCCGCTCGGGCGCTGGCCGACACCACCGGGGAATGGGTGATGATGTCCCGCGGCGCCGATGGTGCCTGGCTGATCCATGGCGGGAGTTCGCATCAAGCCTGGAAGGCGACGGCACCGCCCGTCACACCGCGCAATCGGGTGGGTGCCGGTGACGCCATGCTGGCGGGTGCGATTGCAGCCTCCGGCAGTGAGAACCCCTGCGAGTGGTTGCGTGATGCGGTGGCCACGGGCACGACCGCCACTCAGGTGCCTCCCGGAGAATTGCCGACGCGCGCCCTGTGGCGTCGATTCCGTGACGCCGTTCAGGTCAAGCCGCTGACCTGACCGAGGGACAGCAGTTCAACGGGCTGGAGTCACCACCGCAGCCGGGGACGACGCGGGGGGATGCTGGAACAGCGGCATCGATTTCCGCACCGAGTGCCAGACTCCCCAGGAAAGCGGGATGGCCACCCAGATCCAGGCGAGAAGGAGCTTTAGCGATTTCATGCCGGTGTGGATTCGCGGTGGAGATGGTGGCGCGGATGCACCGGGCGGACGAGCAGGTTGGCGATCAGTCCGATGAGCAGCAGGCCCGCCATCAGATAGAGGGTGCTGTTATACGCCTGCCCCTTGGGCACGCCCGCTGCCTTCTGCGCCGTCGAGACGTAGTTGATCAGCATGGGCCCGATCACCGCGGCCATGGACCACGAGGTGATCAGGCGGCCGTGGATGGCTCCCACCTGATGGGTCCCGAAGAGATCGCGCAGATACGCAGGGATGGTGGCAAAGCCGCCGCCGTACATGGAAATGATCAGCGCGGTCACCGCCACGAAGAGGGCCTGGTTTCCGGTGCGCTGGGTGAGGGGAATGGCGCAATACAGCGCGGCGCCCGCGATGAAAAACACGCAGTACACGGCGCGGCGTCCAATGACATCGGACAAGGTGGACCATGCAAACCTTCCTCCCATGTTGAAAATGGAAAGCAGACCGGCGAATCCGCCGCCGACGGCCGCGCTCACGCCGAAGAGGTCCTGGCACATCAGCGACGCCTGGCCGAGAATGCCGATGCCGGCGCTCACGTTGATGCACAACACGAGCCACAGCAGCCAGAACTGCGGCGTGCGCCAGGCCTGGTCCACTCCCACGTCGCGGATCGAGTTCGAAGGCTGATGGGGGCGCGTCGCGGAAATGGCTCCGGTGCCCCACCCCTCGGGTTTCCATCCCTCGGCCGGCACGCGCACGAGGCATGCGCCGAAGGTCATGGAAATCGCATACAGACCGGCCATCACCGAAAAGGCTTCGCCAACCCCGGAGGAGGTTGGGGATTTGAAATGGTCCATGAGCTGGACGCCCAGCGGAGAACCGATCAGCGCGCCGCCGCCGAATCCCATGATGGCCATCCCGGTGGCCATTCCCGGGCGGTCGGGAAACCATTTCATCAGCGTCGAGACCGGCGCGATGTACCCGAGTCCGAGTCCGATGCCGCCGAGCACCCCATAGCCGAGATACAGCAGCGCGATTTGATGCGTTCGAACGCCGAGTGCCGAAATTAGAAGGCCGCCGCAGAAGCAGGTGGCGCTGGCCAGCATGGCCTTTCGCGGTCCACTGCGTTCCACCCACTTGCCGAACACGGCCGCCGAGAGGCCGAGCAGACAGAGGGCGATTGAATAGATCCAGCCAACTTGCGGGATTGTCCAATCCTGCCCCGGGATCGATTGGGTGATGCCGAGGCAGCGGGTGAGGGGAACGTTGAAGACGCTGAAGCCGTAGACCTCGCCGATGCAAAGATGCACGGCGATCGCGGCGGGCGGGACCAGCCAACGGGAAAAGCCCGGACCGGCAACCGTGGCGTTGCGGCTCAGCCAACTCATGGGGAACGCCGCCACCCTGAACGGCGTTCCCCGATGAGGCAAGCACCGCGGTCAGAGCGCGGCGATGATGGCGTCGCCCATCTCGCGGGTGCCAACGCGGCGGGCCGACGGATCGGTTGAGGAGTAGATGTCGCCGGTGCGGAGACCGTTGGTGATGACCTTGCCGACAGCCTGCTCGATGCGCTTCGCGGCGTCTTCGAGGCCGAAGGAATAGCGCAGCATGAGGGCCACGGAGAGGATCTGCGCGATGGGATTGGCGAGGTCCTTGCCGGCAATGTCGGGGGCGGTGCCGCCGGCGGGTTCGTAGAAGCCGAAGGTTTGACCGCTGCTGGTGGCGCCCAGGCTGGCGCTGGGGAGCATGCCGAGGGAGCCGGCGAGCGCGGCGGCCTCATCGGAGAGGATGTCGCCAAACATGTTCTCGCATAGCACCACGTCGAACTGCGTCGGCTTCAGCATCAGCTGCATCGCGGCGTTGTCGACGAACATGTGTTCGAGCGCGACCTCGGGATATTCCTTGGCGATGCGGGTGACCGTCTCGCGCCACAGGATGCCGTTCTCCAGCACGTTTGCCTTGTCGATGCTGGTCAGCTTGCGTCGGCGCAGCTTGGCGGCCTGAAAGGCAACATGCGCGATGCGTTCGATCTCCGGGGTGGTGTAGACCATCGTATCGATGGCGCGCTGGGCCGGGCCGGTGGGCAGCGTGATGGCCTCGGTTTTCTTCGGCTGACCAAAGTACATGCCGCCGGTGAGCTCGCGCACGACCAGCAGGTCCAGACCGTCACCCTGGCGCTCGGGGCGCAGCGGGCAGGCGTGCGAGAGCGCCTTGGGTAGCTGGACCGGACGCAGGTTGGCGAACAGACCGAATTCCTTGCGGATGCGCAGCAGCGCGGCGCGTTCCGGGCGTTCTTCCTTGGGCACGGTCGGGTCGCGGTCGGGAAGACCGACGGAGCCGAAAAGAATGGAATCGGACTCGCGGCAGAGCTGGAGGGTGGCATCGGGCAACGCCTTGCCGGCGGCATCAATGCCCGCCCAGCCCACTGGGGCTTCGGTGATGGCGACGGTGAAACCGGACTTGGTTGCCGTGGCGCGGAGGACCTTCAAGGCCTCGCGCATGACTTCGGGGCCGATGCCGTCTCCGGCAAGGGCGGCGATTTTCAGGGATTTGGAACTCATGTCGAGGGGCGGAGTTTGCGACGCGGCGCGTCCGATGGAAGGAGTTTTTCATCCCGCCGCCGGGCAAAAAACCCGTTGGCGCCATTCCGGCGCTTGCCTACGTTGCGGGTCTCTTTTCGGAATGCCGACCGTGTACATCAAAACCTACGGTTGCCAGATGAACGAGCGCGACAGCGAATCTGTCGCCGCCCGGCTCGTCGCCAAGGGCTATACCCTCGCAGAGTCGGAGGTTGGGGCGGATGTCGTCCTGCTGAACACCTGCTCGGTGCGCGACTTTGCCGAGCAAAAGGCGCTCGGCAAGATGGCCACCGTGGCGGGCCGCGCCCGCAAGCGGGGACCAGTCCCCGTGCTGGGTTTCCTCGGCTGCATGGCGCAAAGCCGCGGACAGGAACTGATCGATCGCCTGCCGGATGTGGATCTCGTGGTCGGCACCCAGAAGGCCCATCACATTGCGGACCACCTCGACGCCATCCTGGCCGGCCGCAAGGACAAGATCGTCGACACTGGAGAGGAGGCGGGCAGCCAGTCGGAAATTCGCGAGCACCTGTTCGCCGGTTCCGGTCCTCGCGCCGTTACCGCCTTTGTCAGCATCATGCAGGGCTGCAATCAGCACTGCACCTTCTGCATCGTCCCTTCCACGCGCGGCATGGAGCGCAGCCGCTCCATCGAGGAAATCGTCACGGAGTGCCGGGGATTGGTGGAACGCGGCGTCCGCGAGGTCACGTTGCTGGGACAGATCGTCACCAGCTATGGCCGGCGCGAGATTGGCGTGAAGGACGGTCGATCGGCCTTTGTACAATTGATCGAGGCGGTTCACGAAATCGACGGATTGCAGCGCGTCCGCTTCACCTCGCCGCACCCAAAGGGTTATGGCGACGACCTGATCGAAGCCTTCGGCCGCCTGCCCAAGCTCGTGGAGAGCGCGCATCTGCCGGTGCAGAGCGGCAATGACCGGCTGTTGAAGGCCATGCATCGCGGCTACACTCGTGAGCGGTATCTGGAGATCATCCGCAAGTTGCGCGCTGTCCAGCCGGACATCGGATTGAGCACGGATTTGATCGTCGGGTTTCCCGGCGAAACCGACGCTGAGTTCGAGGAGTCGGTCACTCTCTGTCGCGAGGTCCGGTTTGATCAGGTGTATCTCTTCAAGTACTCGCCCCGCCGGGACACGCCCGCGGCGGTCATGCCCGATCAGGTGCCTCAGGAGGTGATCGAGTCGCGCCACGCGCGACTGCTGGAGATCATCAACGGCATTGCCGCGGAGCGTTATCAGGCCGAGGTGGGGAAGCGCCTGCAGATTCTCGTGGAAGGCCCCAGCCGGCGAAATCCGGCCACCTTTGAAGGGCGCACCCGCTCCAACAAGATCGTGATTTTCGACGGTTCCGAACGCCACCGCGGTGAGTTGCTCGACGTGCGCATCGAGAGGGCCGGCAGCTTCACGCTGTACGGTGATCCCATGGTCGTCGGGCTCGACGCCGAGCCCGATTCCCCGGAGGCTGCGCTGCCGTCGGGCGTCCCACAGATTCCCGTCCCCCTTTCCGCATGACCCTGTCCCTGTCGCTGATCGCCCTCGTCCTCGGTGCTGCCGTGCTGGTCAGCCACGCCTTCGCGCTGGCACGTCCCGCGGCGACCATCGCCTGGCTCCGCGGCTTCCCGCGCAATGTCCCGGTGGGGGTGGTCCTGATGCTGATCGGCACTGCCTGGTTTGAGTGGAATCTCGCCAACGAGAACCTGGACGACATCGCCAAGTTCAAGTTCGTGATGCAGGCCGCCTTCGCCTTGCTCGGGGTGGCGAGCTGCTTTTTTGTGAAGGACTTCCTCGCCGTTCGCGGGCTCTGCGTGGTGATGCTGATGGCCGCCTGGCTGGTCTGCGACACCGCCCGCTGGCATCCCAGCATCTGGCGCAACGCGCTTTCCGCCTGGGCGTACGTTTGGGCGATGGCCGGACTCTGGTGGACCGTTCAGCCCTGGCGGGCGCGCGATGCGATCAACTGGGTGGTGGGCGCGCCCGGGCGGTTCAAGCTGGCCGCTGGTGCCGGGGTGGTTTGGGGGATCTTCGTGATCGCCTTGTCGCAGACGGTGCTTCGGTAGGACTTAGTCGAAGGTCGAAAGTCCAAAGTCGAAGGTCATGGAGACCCTGCGGCGATTTGGGCGACCTCCCAGCCGAAGGTCCATTGGTTGACGCCCATGCGCCGGGACACTCGCCACAGGTTGGTGCTTCCCGCATTCTGGTCCAATTGAAGAGACGAGGTCAGGCCGACGCCTCCAAACGAGGTCCGCTTGGTCGCAAAGATCCAACGGGAGGTCATCGCCACCGCGGCAAAATTGCAGCGGGTCACCGCTTCGCCGATTCCACGAACGTCGCCATTCAGACACACGACCCGTCCGTTGGCTGTGAATCGTGGATGCGCGGCAATCAGTTCCCGGGCCACCTGGTGAACCGAGATGCGGTTGCGGGAATCGAAAAAAAGAATCCCGACACAGGTGAGCCCCACCAATCCCAGCCCGGATATCACCCACGCCGGTCTGGTTTGAGCAGTGGTCATGGGGAATCGGTTTCCTGCAACGGTTGCCGGATTCACTCCGGGGCTCCGCCGGATCAAGACTTGGTTCCCAGTCCGATTTCCTCGCGGAGGAAGCGGACGCTGCGTTCCAGTTCGGCCTTCTGGGTCTCGGGCTTGTTGCCGTCAAACGAGGTCATCGGAGTGCCGCGCTTGGCGACGGCCAGGAACCGGGCGAACTCGGCCGCGGGCTTGTGGCTGAAGGCGTCCCAGAAACCGGGCTCTAGGTAGGGGAACTCCACCGAGAAGCCGCTGATGGTCTCGATGTTCACCGGCACTCCAGGGCAGAGCTGGGCATAGCGCGCAAAGTAGGCCTTGAGATCGCAGGCCTTGCCTTCGCCGTGCGCCGTCCACTGCACCTTGCAGCCCTTGGGGGTCTCCCAGACGGTGCCATCGCGGAGGCTCGTTGAACCGGCGTAGGAACCGAGCTTTTCC
>CANGMO010000075.1 GCA_947454295.1 Verrucomicrobiota bacterium
AGTCGAAGATCAAACTTCTTCGATGCCCCGCAGAAGTCCGCGTAGTTCCGATCGCCAAGCCCGAGCACGGCGTAGCGGAGCGATTCGAGGCGGGGTGCCGACTCGGCGCTGATGGCGGACCAGAATCCCGCGGCGTTGTCCGGGGGATCGCCGTCGCCCCAGGTGCTGGTCACGATCACGCACTGCCCGGCCGACGCGAGCACCGTCGGCGAGACCTCGTTCAACTCCTTCACCGTCGACTGGAATCCGCGCCGGTCCGCCTCGCGGGCCAGGGACTTGGCCAGCGAGCCCGCCGATCCGGTCTGCGACCCGTACGCCACCAGCAGCGGCGTGCGTGTCGCCGGTGCCGACGCCGGTGCGACCGCCGCCGAGGCAGCGGCTCCCGGGGCATCGTACAGCAACCCTGCGAGGTATCCGTCGAGCCACGCACGCTGCTGGGCCGTAAACGGCGCGTTTTCGGGAATGCGCGGGACAACAGGCATGGAGCGGAGGGACACGAAGCGGTGTGGACGGCCGGCCTAGAAGCTCAGCGAGGTCTGCAGGTACACGTAGTCGGCATCCTGCGATTTGATGGCCGACAGCGAGTCCTTCACATAACTGCCGCGGAAGAAGTGGCAGTAGGCCGCCTCGATGCTGATGTACGGCGAGAGCGCCCAGGTGGCGACGAGGTCCGTCTCCGCGCCAAGTTCGCTGCCGTAGCCCGCGTTGATTCCGTACCCAGTGCCCGGGGTGGCAGCGATCCCACCGCGGCGCGCGCCGGTGACCGAGTAGAAGTTGTCGTGCGTGTCGGCGAGCCACATCAGGTGTGCCTCGGCGAGCAGCGTGAGACGCGAATACGGCTTGATGCTGCTGAAGAACCGGAGGTCATGGAGATTCTGCAGCGAGGCGAAGTCCGCGAAGCCGTAGAACTTGTGGTTGGTCGGAAAGAGATTCTCGAAGGTCTGGTGCTTGCCGTCGTTGGGATTCGAATCGCCCGATCCGAAGCAGTACTCCAAGCCAACCTTCGGCACGAACGCCGCCTCCTGCCAGGTGTAGCTGGCATTGGCGATGGCCATGTAGGCCTCCTGCTTCAGGCTGCGGGCGGAGGCGGTGGTGATGGCTGGGTCGTTGAAGTGGCCGAACTGATACGCGCCATCGACGAAGAAGTTGATGTTGCCCCAGTCGTTCGTGGCCGACACGAAGCGCGCCCCCACGGTGTAGATGTCGCGGGCAGAACCCACGGTGAAGGGACTCCGGGGCCCCGGTGACGCGGCCTGCGGGCTGGCGTTGCGGGCCAGGAAGTACACGTCGGTGAGCAGCGTCGGGAGTTTCTTGCTCGTGAGGTACGCGCCGGAGAAGTAGTCGTAGTCGTTCGACGTGTTGAAGTTGTTGTCGTCGGGGAGGACGAGACGGGAGCTGAAGAAATCGCCGGAGAACCACGGGTTCTGCCAGCGCAGCTTGGCGGCGTCGAACACGCGGCCCACATTGTTCCACGCGAAGGCGCCCACAAGCCGCTCTTCACCGTAGCTCAGCTCCTGGCGTCCCACCTTGGCCGACACCGGGAATTCCTTGTGATTGCCAATCCCGATGTAGGCCTGGTGCAGATCCAGCGGACCGTCGGATTCCGGACCGGCGCCAGAGCCCGGCAAGGCGCCGGTGCTGGGCCGCTTGTCGTTGGTGCTCGAGCTGTTGCGGGCTTGCGCAAACACTTCAAACCACTGTGCGGTGTAGCCGACGCGGATCAGCGTCTTCTGGAGCAGATACGAATTGTCGTTCAGGACGCCCGGTTTTGCCGAGAAATCGGTGCCCGAGCCCGCGCCGGTGGCGCCGCCGTTCTCCTTGATCTCGTACCGTGCGCGGTACTGGACACCAAGATTCCACGCCGCCATGTAGGGATCATCGGCGCGCAGGTAGTCGTTGAGGTATCCCGTGCTGGGCCGCAGCGGCGTATCGAGGCCGAGGTCCAGCGGCGGCGACCCCGCGAGCCCGGTGGCCGGGATGGCGGTGGCAAGCGTTGCCGCCATCGCGACGGCATACAGCGGGGAGGAAGGAGTCCGGGAGGGGTGGGTGAAACGGGAGGTCATGATTGGGCAGGTTGAAATCGGAATCAGACGGAAACGGAAATGGATTCGGCCGCGGCTATCGCCGGCGTCGCAACCGGACGGTGATGGGCTCGGACTTCGAGGAACTCGATGAGCGTGGCGCGAAGGCGGTGGTACTCGGGCAGCTCGAGGATCGTCTTGCGATCGCGCGGCCGCGGCAGCGAGACCTGCAGGATTTCGCCAATGCCGGCCTCGGGGCCGTCGGTCATGCAGACCACGCGATCGGAAAGGTACAACGCCTCGTCGACGTCATGGGTCACCATGACGGTTGTGATCTGATTCCGCCGCCAGAGATCGAGGAGCACCCCCTGCAGCTCATAGCGGGTCAGCGAGTCGAGCATGCCGAAGGGCTCGTCGAGCAGGAGCATCTTGGGCTTCAGGGCGAAGGCCCGCGCAATGCCAACGCGCTGACGCATGCCCTGGGAGAGCTCAACCGGCCGCTTGTCCATGAAGTCGGCAAGTCCGACCACGCTGAGATAGTACTCGGCGATCTCGGCACGTTCCTCGGGGGTCGCGGTGAAGAAGACCTGGTTGATGCCGAGCATCACGTTCTCGCGCGCTGTCATCCAGGGCAGCAACGACGGTGACTGAAACACAATCCCGCGATCGGGTCCCGGACCGCTGAGTTCCCGGCCGGCGAGAATGATTCCGCCCGAGGTTACCGGCACGAGTCCGGCCACCATCATCAGCACGGTCGACTTTCCGCAGCCGGAATGACCGATGATGCTGACGAACTCGCCCTTGGGGATCTGCAGGTTGAAATCCCGGACAATGGTCTGCGGTCCCTTCTTGGACGGATAGACCTTGGTCAGGTTGAACAACTCGAGATGCGCGCTCACAGGCTCACCTCCACGGTCTCGGTCTTCACTTCGTTGCGACGCCGCGCACGTCCCTTAGGTCCAAACATGGGCGGCGACTTATGCGTGATGTCCTCGGGCTCCACGTCCGGCAGCACCAGGGCGCGGGTCAGGGTGGTCCGGTGACGGGTCCGCGCCTTAAGCAGGTACTGGGTGACCTCGTGGCGGATCTGCTTGAAGTCGTAGTTGCCGTGAATCGCACGCCGGTCGCGCGGATGCGGGAGCGTCACCGGAATGCTGGGTCCGAGCGTCGCGCGCGGACCGGCGGTGAGCGGAATGACGCGGTCGGCGAGCAGGATGGCCTCGTCGGGATCGTTGGTGATCAGCACCACCGTCTGCTTTTCCGCAAGACGGATGCGGGCAATCTCATCCTGCAGCGTCGCGCGGGTGAGCGCATCAAGGGCCCCGAGCGGCTCATCGAGAAGGAGGACCTTGGGCTGCATCGCCAGCGTACGGGCCACGCTCACGCGCTGGCGCATGCCACCGGACAATTCACTCGGGCGCTTGTCGCGGGCAGGCGTGAGATTGACCATCGCGACAAACCGTTCGGTGTGACTCCGTCGCTCCGCCGGGCTGAGGTTCGAAAACACCTGATCGACGGCAAGGGCCACGTTCTCATAAACCGTCAGCCAGGGCAGCAGGCTGTAATTCTGGAAGACCAGGCCGCGGTCGGGTCCGGGCTCGGGCGTATCCCGACCATCGAAAAGGACGCGGCCGGATTCCGGTCGCAACAACCCTGCGAGAATCGACATGAGCGTCGACTTCCCCGAGCCCGAGTAGCCCACGATGGCCACGAACTCGCCCTGCTCGATCTCGAGATCGATGTCGGCAAGCACCTCGGTGCGCCGGCCGGGAAGACCGAATCCCATCGAGACACCCTGGAGCTGGAGGAAGGACATGAGGAAGGGGCGTTGACGACCAGATCAGGCGGTCTTGAAGCGCCGTTCGATGACGCTCATCAGCCGGTCGAGCACGAATCCGACACCACCGATGGTGAGGATGCAGAGAATGATCTGCTCGTAGATGAGCGCGTTGTACTGCTGCCACAGGAAGCCGCCGACCCCGGGCCGGCCGGTGAGCATCTCGGCCGCCACAATGACCAGCCACGCGATGCCGAGGCTCAGCCGGAAGCCCGTGAACATGTACGGCAACGTCGCCGGGATCATCACCTTGGTGAGCGTCTTCCATCGCGAGAGCTTCAACACCCGTGCGACGTTGAGGTAGTCGGTGGGAATCGCCCGGACGCCGACCGCGGTGTTGAGCACCGTCGGCCACATGGAGCAAAGGGCGATGGTGAACAGCGCGGCGAGTTCCGTGACGTTCACCCCCTTCAGCTTCGCGAACAGCACCATCCCCAACGGAAGCCAGGCGAGGGGCGAGACGGGTCGAAGGATCTGAATGATGGGATCGAAGGCCTTGTTGAAGGTCGGCGAAAGCCCGAGGAAGAATCCAATCGGAGTCCCGATGATCAGGGCAATGGCGTATCCTTTGGCGACCAGCCACAGGGACAGCATCGTGAAGCGCAGAATGCCCTGATCGAGCTCCCCGCGCTTGGCCCAGGGCTCCAGGACGTAGGGCTTCGACTCATGCCAGGTCTTGGCGGGATCAGGCAGATCGCCGGACCACGAGTGACTCGACAGATGCCAGAGCAGCAGGATGAAGGCACCGCCGAGCAGCGGCAGCAGGAGAAAATCGAGACGTTGCCACGAGGGTTTCATGTCGGGGAAATCATGGGCGGGGAGACTTGATGGGGAAGGACTGCGCGTAGGCCTCCGGATCTGCGGGATTGAATCCGGGCAAGCCCGACAACGCGGAATCCGCAGAGGCCACGCCCGCCTCCGCCAGTGCTTCACGGCAGAGGTCGGGACGGAGCACAGAGGCCGTGATCGCGGCGAAATCCGGCACACCGGCGAGGAATCCCCACCGGCGATATTGGGACAAAAACCACAGGCATTCGTCGGGCCGCGGGCGATGCATGTCAGGTCCGGAAAAGGAGGGCATCGCGCCCGCACCGGCAACCCGGCCATCTCCGAGATCGAATCCGGTGCGCAGCCGCGCGTGGACCGTTTCCGCGGCGCAGTCGAGGTGCTCCGGCGCCGACAACAGGGTGGCCAATTCGGCGGCGTTCGCAGGATCAGCACACCACTGCCCGGCCGCCAGCAGCGCGCGCAGCACGGCCTTCACGGTGAGCGGATGGCGTTCGGCAAATTCCTCACGGAAGGCGCAGACCTTTTCCGGATGTCCGGGCCAGACACCGTCGGAGGTCACGGCCGTAAACCCGGCCCCGTCTTGCTGGGCAATGGCATTCCACGGCTCGCCGGCGCAGAAGCCGTCCAGCCGACCACCGGCCAGATTCTTCACCATCATCGGTGGCGGAATGGTGATGAGCGCGACGTCGCGGTCGGGATCAATGCCGCCCTCGGCAAGCCAGTATCGCAGCCACATCGCATGCGTGCCGGGCGGCAGCGTCTGCGCGAACACCAGAGGACGACCGGCGTCGCGTCGTTCCACCGCCAGCCGATACAACGCCCGGGCATCGGCACCCACAACACCTGCGTGGCGCTTTGCCAAGGTGATGCCCTGGCCGCCGCGGGATAGAATCCACGGCACCACCAGCGGTGCGGCATCGTGACCGAGGATGCCGAGCCGCGAGGCGATCGGCATGCCGTAGAGCATTTGCGCCGCGTGAATCGTGCCGTCCTGCAGCGCGTCGCGCGAGGCGGTCCAGCTCGCGAGCTTCACCGCCTCGGCCCGCAAACCCTCCGCCGCAAAATATCCCTTCGCCAACGCCACCAGGAGCGGCGCTGCATCGGTCAGGGGAAGAAACCCGAACCGAAGATCGGAAATCTCCGGCGCCCCACCACGTCCACCGGCCGCCACGGAGGAACGCATGGCGGGCACACCCGGTGGCGTCAGCGGGACGCCGGAGACACCGTTGGAAGAGACGAAGGTCATGAACGGCAACCGGGGGTCAGCCCTTGAGCGAGTTCACCGCAAAGGCCTTGGCGTAGGCCTCGGGTTGCGCGGGATCGAAGACGGTTCCGTCGCCGAAGGTCTCGGGCTTGGCATCGGCCCCGCCGTGGGCGTAGCCGATGTCCTTCATGGCGGACTCGTACAGATCGGGGCGCAGCACCTGCGAGGTGATGCCCTGGTAATCCGGCGCGCCGGTCACCATGCCCCAGCGGCGGAACTGCGTGAGCCACCAGATGCCGAACTTCTGCTGCGGGTAGTTGCAGTTGCGGCTGCTGAAGATCATCGGGTTCGGATCCTTGTAGGCCCGTCCGTCACCCAGGTTGTAGTCGCCCAGCAGGCGGCCGAGGATGATGTCCTTGTTGCAGTTGATGAAGTTGGGCTTGCTGACGATGTCGCACTGCTCGGGACGGTTCTCCATCTTGTCGAGCCACACGCTGGCCTCGTGGAGGCCCTTGAGCACCGCAGCCACCGTCTTCGGATTCTTCTCGGCGAATTCGCGGGTGAAGGCGCAGACCTTTTCCGGATGGTCCTTCCAGATGGCCTGGGTGGTGATGGCGGTGTAGCCGATGCCGTCCGCCACGGCGCGGGCATTCCACGGTTCGCCCACGCAGTAGCCGTCCATCTTGCCAACCTTCATGTTGGCCACCATCTGCGGCGGCGGAATGGTGATCAGCGAGACGTCGCGGTCGGGATGAATGCCGCCCGCGGCAAGCCAGTAGCGGATCCACATGGCGTGCGTGCCCGGAGGAAAGGTCATCGCGAAGGAAAGCGGCTCACCCAGGCTCTTCGCCTTCTTGACCATCGGGAGCAGCGCCTTCGCGTCATCCTTCACTTGCCCCTTGAAGTCGTTCTTCAAGGTGATGGCCTGTCCGTTGCGATTGACGATCCAGGGGATCACCATCGGCTTCTTGGGCGATCCCAGCAGCCCCATGCTGGAGGCAAACGGCATGCCCAGCAGCATGTGGGTGAACTGGTTGTCGCCGTTGGAAAGGGAATCGCGAATGGCGGCCCAGTTGGCGCCCTTCGCGATGGTCACGTTCAGCCCGTGCCTCTTGAAGAAGCCCTTCTCGCTGGCGATGACGAACGGCGAGCAATCGGTGAGGGCGATGATGCCGCAGCGGCAATTGGGGGTTTCCGGGGAATCATCGGCGAACACCCGTCCCGCCCATCCGGTGGGCAGACCGGCAAGCAGGGCGGCGGTGGCGGAACGCTTGAGGAAACCGCGGCGTCCGATGTCAGGCAGGGAGGAGACTGGATTCACGAGGGGATTCAGGATGGGGTTGTTCGGAAAGGGCCAGGGCCTGCCGGTGGCAGTCGCCCTGGAAAATGCGAGCCAGCCGCTCCGGCGAGAACTGCGCCCGCAGCGAGGCGTCGAGAAGATTGGTGGCGATCCACGCGGTGCGATCGGGCCCGGGCTCATGCACCCAGGGACCGGCGAAGGTGGCGACGCTTCCGGAGACCGGAGGCAGACCACAGCCGCGCGGCAGCGGGCCGGAAAGGCCGTGTCGGATCACCGACGCCGGCACGCCCACATGACGCCGCTCCGCGAGCAGCGCGGCGAGCGAGGCGTGGTTCGCCGGCATGGCGCACCAGTCGCAGGCTTCGAGAAGCGCGGCGATCAGGGCCACGTGCTCCTCATTCCGCCGGCGGGCAAATTCAGCGCGCACCACGAGGGCCTTTTCTGGATGGCCAGGGGCGATCGTCCGGCTTGTCGCGGCAATCCAGCCGCAACCGTCCGCAACCGCCAGACTGTTCCACGGCTCGCCCGCGCAGAACCCGTCCAGATGACCCGCGGCGAGATTTGCCTGCATCTGCGGCGGCGGCACCACCACCAGCCGCACCTCCTGATCCACCGGCGTCCCGCCTGAATTCAACCAGGTCCGCAGCAGATGGGAGTGGGAGGAATTCGCCGAGACCGTTCCAAAGGTAAGCACCCGACGATTGCGGTTCTGAAGAATGAACTGGCGCAACGTCGTTGCGTCGCGCACTCCGGCATCCCACAGGCCCTGCCCCAGCGTGATGGCATTGCCTTCGAGATTGAGGATCACCCCGGCCACCGTTTCGGTCGGCACACACTGCAGTCCGGCCGACAGGGCCAACGGAAGTCCGCAGGGAGCATGCGAGGCATCCAACTCACCCTGGGCAAGCTTGTCCCGCACGGTGGCCCATCCGAGCTCCCGGCTGAGCCGGACCTTCAGGCCGTGGCGATCAAAGATCCCCAACTCGCGCGCCACAATCAGCGGGGCACAATCGTTCAGGGGCACAAATCCGAGCCGGATAGGGCCGCCCGACGAGGGTTCCCGCCGCATTCCCCCCGCGGAGGAACCCGGTGCCATCGTGGTCGCTGTAGTCATCACGCGCCCCCCATCTAGCCGCCGATGTGCCGAAACCAAAAACTTGGCCGAATGAGTGCTCCTCTAATTTCAACTGGTATCAATGAACCGTGCTCATTCATGAAGGGACCACTCGACAGCAGGCAGCTGCAGGCATTTGCGATCCTTGCCCGCACGGGCAGTTTTACTCAGACGGCCCGTGAGCTCTTCCTCACGCAGAGCGCCGTCAGCCATTCGATGAAGGCGTTGGAAAGCGACATTGGCTGTCGTCTTTTGGACAGGGTGGGCAAGAAGGTCATGCTCACCCAGGCCGGTGAACATCTGCTGAAACATGCACAGGTAGTGCTGCGAGAAATGCTCGCAGCGCGGGACGGCA